>JAAYGZ010000356.1 GCA_012727515.1 Desulfovibrionales bacterium | reverse complement strand
TCTTGGCCGTGTTTTGTAAATCGCGGGCCCTGGAAATCATGTCCGCACATTTTTTCTGTTCTTCCTGGATGTCTTGAATTTGCTTCATGTAGTCATTGGCCTGATTTTTACAAATCATGGATTGGGCCATTTGGAGCTTGGCAAACATTAGCTGAATACCGCCGCCAGGTCCAAGATCAATGTCAGCCATAATTTGCGATATGCTGGTAGCAGAATTAACAGTAGTCATGGGATACCTCTCTTGATGTTGTAAAGAGTTAGAGACGAATTGCGCCTTTGCGTCCGGCACCAGGGGCCTTGAGACCGCCACTGCCTGGAGCAGGAGTGCTCTGTGCGGCTCTGGCTGCTCCTTCGCGTTTGGCCTTGTCCTGGGCCTGGGCCATGAGCTCTTGCACCTCAGCAGGGATGTCTTCCTTGAGCAGCGCTTCCATATCGTCTTTGGTCAACCCTGTTGCTTTCAATTGATCATCAAATGCGGCGTCCAGGCGGGACAGCTCGTCGCTGAGACTGCGCAGTTGTTCTTGCTGGGCCTGAAAATCTTTTTCTGTAAAAGCCATGTGATCCTCCATTGGGTTGTGGTTTTCTGTGGAAAAGCAGGGAATGTGCCAAGATGAAAGATATAGTAAATTTAGTTTGTTATGCTGTACGTGCAACGTATTAGCCAGGTGTGGACTCGATCTTTGCCAATAGAGTTCTCGGTGTATGAGCTTTTTCGACAATTTTCTTGTCAATTCAAGCTGTTTTTTCTTATGGCACTTGAAGGAGACAATCAAGTAGCTGGGCGAATTTTTACGAGATCAAAGGTATTTCTATCTGGTAGAAATATTTGGCACGATCTTTGGTATTACCGAAGATGGCGATAATTTTTTTTTCGGGGAGAAAGCTATGGCAGTTGATTTTTCTATCAATCCCAATTTCGCACAACAGGTTCGCAGTGAAGGCTCCAGTTCCGGGACAGGTGCTTTGGTTGGCTCACTCCTGGGACGGGAAGCTGTGCAGGTTGATTCACCCATGTCCCTTTTGGCTGATGCAGCAGAAGAACTGACCTTTGCTGTGGACACCACAGACCAGTATGAGCTTGCTGACCGTAAGGAACGTCAGAAAGCAGAAGATTCTCTGATTTAGCGTGTGCGCATGTATCAGGAACTGATGCATCAGGCAGGTAAAACCCACGAGATGGACCAGATGACCCAGCGTATGCGGATGGTGGAAACCAGGGAGCGGGCATTGCGCGAAGTGCGTGAGTTTTTTCCTGACCCCTCTGATGCCTGGGCTGCTCTCAAGGCCTCTTTGGAACAACTGGAGGCAGAAGGCGCGTCCGAAACAGCGGTGACCAGTGTCCGCGAAGCCATGCAGGAACTGGAAAGCACTGATGGTCCGGCCATTCGTGCCGGGATATACGGAGCCACCACGGCTCAGGAATTTGGCGATCTGGGTACTGCAGATGGCTTGCGCGATATGTACCGCCAGACAGTGCTTGATTTTGGTTCTGTGAACGAAGTGCTGGCTCATGTGCTGGAACGTTTTGGAGATGCCAACTTTGGCCAGGCCATGGATTTTTTATTTAAGACCTTGGGCTGTGATCTTGGTTCAGATGCCCCAAGCATGGAAAAAACCCATCTTGAGCATGTCAATCTCAATCTTGGGCAAGTGCGCTTGCTGCAAAGTGCCCATACATTATGCGACAAAATGTTGCAGCGTTGGGAGTCAGTACATGGAATTGCAGGAGTGCGGGATGGCTCTCTTACGTCCATGAATCTGCTGGAAGAGATTGTTGGATGGCGTAACGAGCGTTTTCTCAGCGCCGCCAATGTTGACCAGGTGGCCATGCGGGCCAAGGCACCAGATATTGAACGGGAAGTGCTGTTTTTGCAGGAAATGCTGAATATGACTCGTAGTTTTCCTTCCCAGCTTTTTGATGGTGACCAGGGGCGCATGAAGGTGCTTGATGCCGTACAAGAGGCAGTGGATAACGCTGTTGCTCGTGAGGATGCGTTCCTTGCGGCTCAGGAAGAGGGGTAAAATATGCTGGAACGAGAAATATCGGAATTTGGCCGCAGAATGGGTATGCCAGGTTTTGCCCTGCCTGAGTCCGGAGTAGCGGCTCTGGATGTGGAGAAATTGGGACGGCTGTACCTGGAACGCACAGAGGCCCAGGAAGTGTTTGTCTATCTGGCCCTGAGCATACCTCACCATGATACGGCTGTTGTGCGCCGGGCCCTGGAATTGTGCAGCTATGCCCATGCTCATCCGTGGCTATTGTCTGCAGGAGTACATGCCGGGCAGCTTGTGTTTCTTATTCGCCTGCATGAACGCGAGGTTACGGCTGCTTCTTTGGAAAATGCCATTCATTTTTTAAGCAAAATCTTGGAACAGGTGCTGTAACATACATATACAAAGGAGAAAATCATGGAAATGCAAAGCTATATTGACGCATTGAGTACTGTGCTGGGTCAGGAAGTACAGAAAAATGAGCACGGATTGCATGCCTTTATACTCGATAATGTTCCGGTAATGCTTCATTTCAGGCCCGCAGATTCCACGTGTTTGCTCCATATGGAAATCGGCTATCCCACAGGTTTTGGGAACAGCATCATGTCTCGGTTATTGAGTGCAAATTTTTTGCTTGCAGAAACACATGGCGCGGCCATCAGCCTGGATGAGCGCACCGGCCTTGCTTTTCTGGAATATGTTTTTTCTGTTGCCACCCTTGATGGGCCTGGTTTTGTGGCTCAGGTGGAAGGGTTTGTTGCTCTGGCTGATATCTGGACCAAACGTCTTCAGAAATGGAACCAGGAAATTGAGTCAGAAGTGGATGCCCGGCTCGGAACATTGTTTGAAGAGTTGGAACGCGGTGATGAACCCACGGAAAATACACACATTGAATCTTCTCCAAATACCATGCTCCGAGTGTAATAAAGCAGGGAATGAAGCGGGGGATTTTTGCACTTTATGGGCTTGAAAAAAGGCCTATCATGACCCTGTATGCGTGGTGAGCAACGGTCAGTGCGTGTCCAAATTTTTATCCAGAACGGAGACCATTATGGGACTGACAATAGATAATTTCGTTACTCTGCCAGGGGTTCGGAACGACAGCGCCAATGAAAAGGTTCGTCTGCATGCAAGCGGAGAATTATCCAAAACATCAGCATTTTTCTTTTTCAGAAGTCACGCCCGTGCCAGAGAAAACAATGCCACTGCACAAGCATTTTTGGACAGCATCGGAAATCATCCGGCGTACAGCAAATATGCAACTGTTGCCGCAGATACACTGACTGCCCTGCGCCAGGATGGAAAGCCGCTGACGACCCGCCACATCAATGCTGTCATGACCCAGCTTGAAGACACGATGATCCGCGATCTGGGGCAGACTATTGGGCGGGGGCAAGAGCTGGCGCGGGCTGGAGTTATCCCCGATGGTTTTGGGAGAGCTTTTGGCCAGTTCTGTATGCTTCACCCTTTGGGTAATATTGGTGAGACTGATCCTGTCCCAGGAGCAGTAG
>JAAYGZ010000355.1 GCA_012727515.1 Desulfovibrionales bacterium | reverse complement strand
CTTTACAATTGACCCGAACGCATTTGTCATTTTTGAAAATACGTTTAATGTCATTGGCAAAGGGTTTTCCCAACGCAAGGTATATTAAGCTAGAGTTTATTTTTAGTATCCTGTGAGAGCACTGTGTCGAAAAATATATTTTTGCATTTGTTTATACTCAAGATATTGTTTGTTCTTGCAGGCTGCGCAGGCAAGGCCGTGCCCTCAGACCCATCCGCCTGCCCACCTGCAGGGGTGCCATCAGTTCCTGCATGGCCCGTGGAAGCATTACCTGAAGTCAATTTTGCTATGCCCCAGCGAGTTGACCAGGCAGTACAGATTTCTGACACACCACTCATATCAGGCCCCACCCAAAACGCCCTTGCCACTGCTTACCAGCAACGCTTTTTTGCGCCCTGGCGCATGACCGGCTCGTCTGTCAGCGCTGCCGATGCTTTTTGGGCTGTGTCTGGACTGGGCAAAAAGCAGGGCTATGCTGAAAATATGCAGCCCTATCCCAGACAGCGCTGGGAGCAGATCATTGCTCTGCAAAATATGGCTGCCTACCCATCTATGGCTGTGCCGGCCATAATTACCCGCAACACAGCCCTGCGGGCGCTGCCATCCATGCGTCCTTTTTTTCTGGACCCAAGCAGGCCCGGAGAGGGATTCCCTTTTGATTACCTGCAAAACAGCGCTCTATGGCTGGGCACACCTGTTTTACTGGCGCATGCCTCTGCAGACCGCGCCTGGTATTTTGTGGAAACAGCCTTTGCCGTTGGCTGGGTACGTGCCGAGGATATAGCCATTGCTGGCGAGCAATTTCGCAATCAGTACACAACCTCTGCTCTGGCAGCATTACTTCATGATGACCTGTCTCTGCTTAATGAACAGGGTCAATTTTTAGGACAGACTCATATTGGCGCACTCTTTCCGTTGCTGGGCGAACAAGATGAAACCTTACGCCTTGGTGTGCCTGTGCGTAACGCCCATGGCAATGCAGAAATGCACACTGTTGCGCTTGCTCATGCCAATGCTGCCCGCATGCCCCTTGCCCTGACGTCACAGAATGTGGCGCAGATAGCCGATGCCATGCACGGTCAGCTCTACGGCTGGGGCGGAATGTTTGAAAACCGCGATTGCTCCTCAACCATGCGCGACCTCTTTACTGTGTTTGGACTGTGGCTCCCCCGCAACTCCACTCAGCAAGCCCAGGCCGGGCGGTTTATTGCCCTGCATACATTAAGCCCGGATGAAAAAATCACGACAATTCTTCGCAGCGGACAACCATTTGTCTCACTTATCTGGCTTCAGGGACATATCGGGCTGTATCTTGGCACAGACGCAGCTGGCCAGCCGCTTATGCTGCACAGTATATGGGGCCTGCGCACAGAATTGCCCACAGGAGGCACAGGCCGGGCCATTGCTGGTCGTCTGGTCATCTCCACACTGCGCCCTGGCGAAGACCGCACTGATGTGCGCAAAAATGCTTTTTTAGAACGGGTGCGCGGCATTACCCTGCTTGGCCAATAAAAGTGAATGTATCTCCACCACTCATGCCTTATTTCTGCCATTGCTCTGCCTGGTGCGGACTATCTTTGCTTTTTCATCCACAGTTTTGCTAACCCAGCCAAATCATGCACGTTAGTATCAACCTCTAATCGCCCCCCGCTTCGGGAGAAGCACATATGAACACACTGATTTTATGGGTCATCTTTCATGTTTTCGTCTTTGGCCTGCTGCTGTTTGACCTTGGCCTTATTCAGCACAGGATAAAAGATATGACCGTTAAAACAGCTCTTTGGCTCAGCCTGGGCTATATTGTTTTGGCACTTATTTTTGCAGCAGGTGTTTTTTATTTTAAGGGTGCCCAGGCCGGATATGAATTTTTGACCGGATATTTTATCGAAAAAAGCCTGAGCGTAGATAATATCTTTGTTTTTTTGCTTATTTTTATGCACTTTTCTGTCCCTAAACCAAGCCAGCGCAAAGTGCTTTTCTGGGGCGTGCTTGGCGCTCTGGTTATGCGCGCAACACTGATTTACGCTGGCGCTGCGGCCATTGCCACCTTTCACTGGCTGCTCTATGCTTTTGGTATTTTTCTTGTGATTTCGGGCATAAAAATGCTTGTGATCGTTGATCAAGAACCTGATCTGGAACAAAATCGCATTGTTGTATTTATGCGCAAACACTTTCGCATTACTGAACATTTTGAAGGCGACAAATTCTGGATTTCACGCAATGGACAACTTTTTCTGACCCCGTTGCTGCTGGTGCTGATCATTGTTGAAATTTCGGATGTTATCTTTGCCCTGGACTCTATTCCTGCTATTTTAGCTGTCAGCAGAGACACATTTATAGTGTACTCATCAAATGTATTTGCAATTCTTGGCCTGCGTGCCCTGTATTTTGCATTGTCAGAGGTCATTTATCGCTTTCAGTACCTCAAATATGGCCTGTCACTGGTTTTAGTGCTGATTGGATCTAAAATGATCGTCAATACATTTTTTGACGCCAAAGTTATTTCCACAGAAATAGCATTGTTTCTTACAACAGCCCTGATTGGCGGTTCTGTTGCGTATTCTATGTACCGCACCCGACTGGAAGCTCGCCCCCCTGACGCGCACCCATCTGTGATCAAAGACGAACACGACCTGACATCAAAAGAAAAATAAATACCCACGCCAGAAAACACATGCAGGCCGCACACCATATGCTGCCTGCATGACTCTTGATCTCTGCTTTACCTTTGCCGTGCCCTTGGGATAGAGCATGGCTATGTCTGAGCATCATGACCCTTGTACATCCAGTGTCTGCGTAGCCTCCTCGCCTGTGCGCTGGATGCGCCGTGCCGTGGCCTGGATCGTTGTTGGTCTGGCCGTGATTTTTTCAGCTGTGGAACTGGGCCTGCCCTGGCTGACCCAGCAGGTACTTGTGCCCTGGGTTGCTCAGGAACTGGACACAGATGAGGCAAGCATTCAGGTCCGCGCCCTGCGCCTGGGCGGCCTGGACATTGGCCCCATACGCCTTGGGCCTGGTTTGTCTGTTCAGGCCATTCAGGTCGATTGGAGTCTTACCGGACTTGTGCGTGGCCGCATTGCCCATGTCCGGCTCATGGGGCTTGAAGTACAGGCCATGCACGAGGAAACAGGCTGGAGCATCGCTGGCCTGCCAGTTCCTGTGCAGACACAAAGCAAAGAGGCTGACTCTGGTCAGCCCTTTTTTCTCCCGCGTATTGATACATTCACAGTGGATGGCCGTCTCATGGCAGAGCACCAGGGCAATGCCATGGCCCTGGCATTTTTTACCCAGGGACAAATGACTGGCAAAGGAGTGGCGGCCCGCCTCGTTGTGGATAGCTCCTATGGTTCTGCAACAGTACGCCTTGATGCAGGACAGACTGATCCATACTCTTTTTTCTGTGACTGGTCTTTGGACATGCACACCCTGGTCATACCAGCCCGGTCAGGTCTGCACCTTGCTGGCTCGTCCTCTGTGATCCGCACAGCAACAGGCTGGAACATACAGACCAAAGCCAGGCTTGCCCAGGTAGATATCATGCTGCCTGGAAAGCAGAATCTTATCCTTGCTCCGTCACAAATAGAAATTTCTGCACTGACAGACGAACAAACCCGGATTCAGGCTGATTTGCTCCTGGGAGACCTGGCTGCACAAACTCTGGCAGGTACAGTGGAGATTCATGGCCTTGCTGCCACCATACATGCCACTGCCAGCCCAGAAAATGGAAGCGGAGCGTTTACCTTGTCCGGCAGTCAGGCCAGGGCCATTGCTGTTGAAAAAAAAGCGCACCTTGAGGCACTTAAGGTCCAGGGTGATTTTTCCTGGGGCAGTGAGCAGTCTGTTACTGCCACTTTGGAGCTTGGTGCTCTGAAAATACAGATGCCAGAAGCAGAGGTGAGCGCACAGGCAGTAACTGCTGCCATCCACGCCACCCAAAGCAAGGATAACGGAACAGGAACCGTGCATCTTTCCAAAGCTCAAGTCACAGTCAGGGTTCCAGGGCTTGATCTGGCCACTGCTGCTCTCCAGGCTCAGGGCGAGATGTCCTGGGGTACAGAGATGTATGCCAACGCCACCCTGAAGACTGATGCCCAGGTCAAATCCAAAGATATAAGCGCAACAGCGCAGCTTACCCTGCCCCTTGCCTGGCCAAAGCCAGCCCCAACTCCTGGCCAGCTTGATGCCCGTGTTCGCTGGCAGAATAAGGATGCAGCAAAACTGGCTGTGCGGTTGACTCAGAAACAAGACTTCATGTCCGTGGACGGACAGATCCACATTCAGCCTGTGGGAATCCAGGCCACGGTGCAGGGCCAGGTTCATCCCTTTGCCCTGCGTGACTCCTGGGCACAGTTCCAGGCTGAACACAGCCTTTCATTGCCAGGGGCCCTGGCCGATTTTGTGCCACAAACACGAGAACTTTCAGGCTCTGCCACAGTGCGTGCCAAAGGCAAAGTGCACCTGCCCCAGGGTGTTGTGCAGATTCCGGTTCAGCTGGAAGTGCGTGATGCACAGATCCGCCATGCCCAGTCAGGCTTTACTCTGGACAATGGCTCTGCCAGTCTGGACTTTGATAATATTTTAACTAT
>JAAYGZ010000354.1 GCA_012727515.1 Desulfovibrionales bacterium | reverse complement strand
TCGATACGCTCAAAGGCCAGAGCATCAATGCCCAGACGTTTGGACAGGCCGCTGATAATTTCCCAGTCAGCCTTGGAGTCAAAGGTTGGCTCCTGAACTCGCTTGCGCACAAAAAACTGGGGTTTGAGGCCGGATTTTCCAGCAATAATGCTGTCTCGCGCCAGGTAGGTGGATAAAGGTAAAACCACATCTGAATGCCAGGCTGTGTCAGACCAGGAAAATGTAATGCTGACCAAAAGATCCAGGCCGTCCCATTTCTTTTTCAGGGCTGCGGGATCAGGCATGGACATAATCGGGTCGTGTCGCCAGCATAAATAGGCTTTAATGGGGTATGGGTCGCCCGTGACAATAGCATCGTATGCCTGGTTGACCAGGCCTGGGCCGCCATCAAACTGCGGGTATTTCCAGCCCACGCCATCAGCGCGTTTCTCTTCAGGCTTGGGAAAAAGATCTACAAGTTTTTTCAGCCCCTTACGCCCGACATCTTTGGCTGTATTGACAAAGGGCAGACCGCCTTTGGCTCCAATGGCTCCGAGCAGAGCATTGATAATATAGGCTGTGCGACAAACCAGGAAGGAATCATTATAGCGGGCAACCATCCAGCCTGGATGCCAGATAACGCTTGGCGCAGCCTCAGCAAGCTGCCTGACCAGGTTACGAATGGACTCAGCGGTTACGCCGCATTCTTCAGCAGCCCATTCTGCTGTATATGGCTGGACAAAGGACTTGAGTTCTTCAAAACCATCCACAAACTGGTTCACATAATCCGCATCATACAGATTTTCAGCAATGAGTGTGTTGATGACAGCCAAATTAAAGCCGTAATCAGTGCCGGGTCGGATCATAAAAAAATTGTCAGCCTTGCTGGCGCTGACTGAAGCCCGGATATCAATGACCGTAAGCTTGGCGCCGCCTGCCATGCCATCCAGGGTTGCGTTGACTTCAGCCACATTCACTGCTTCCATGATATTGCGTGTCTGCAGGATAATGTGCTTGGCATTGCGCAGGTCATAGGCAACCATTTTGCGGCCTACCCCAATGGTGGACATGGCTCCATGCTGCACGTTGCGAGCGCAGGCAGCATCATGATTACAGTAGTTGGGCGAGCCAAGACCTCGCATAAAAGCCTGAGGCAGGTCTGGAAAGGGTCCGCCACGATCAGACCAGAGTACAGAGCGCGGGCCGTGTTCGGCCATAATGCTTTTCAGCTTATCTGCCACATAGTCAAAGGCCTCGTCCCAGGACACAGACTTCCATTTTCCTTCGCCACGCGCACCAACGCGAATAAGCGGAGTTTGCGGTTTTTCCAGATCCTGTTCCAGAGCGATACCGGCAGCTCCACGAGGACACAGCCCACCTTTGAGGGCAAATTGATTACCTTCAATGCGGACAGCTTTGCCATCCTGCAGATCTACCTGAATGGGGCAGCGCACCGAGCACATGCCACATACGCTAAACGCTGTTTTTGTTGCCGTCATGGTCATCTCCCTCTTGATTGTTGCAGGATTTGCTGTGTTTCCTGCTGAAGATTAATTGCACGAATATCATTTTATACGCTGATAGAGACTGAGAAAAAAAGTATCGCTTGTTTTGATCACTTTTTCACAAAACAAAGGCCTGATTTGTGCTTTCCGGAGAGTATTTTTTATACTGCTTGTGTCAAATGGAGTTTGCTCCGGGCAGACATAGATATAGAATTGTTTACTCTGCACTGCTATAGAGCTGTACAATGCGCTCAATAATACCCGTTGTGGAGTAGCCTGTCAGCACAGGCAAAGAGAGTACCTGGCCTCCACGTGCCTGAACCACATCTCGACCCACGATTTGATCCACTGGCCAATCTCCACCTTTTACCAGGATGTCTGGCTGGATGGCCGTAATAAGGCTATGCGGCGTGTCCTCCGCAAATATAATGATATAATCCACGCTTGCCAGGCCAGCCAATACCAGAGCACGGCTTTGTTGGTCAGTAATTGGTCGCAGTGGGCCTTTGATGCGCTGCACAGAGGTATCGCTATTAAGGCCTACTACCAGGCAGGTCCCTAAGGCCCTGGCTCGCTGCAGATAATCCACATGGCCTGGGTGCAGCAGATCAAAGCACCCGTTTGTGAAGACAACTGTGTGACCACTTCTGGAAAGCCGAGTAAATTCTTCTGGCGAGATTATTTTTTTTGATAATGGGTTTTTGTTCATGCTAAAGTAGGTTTGACGTATGTATGGTCGTGCCGTAGAAATAACTGGGTAAGAGCGTTGGTCTGTATGTGCCAAATCAATGGCTGTTCTTTTATTTGTATGCATTTTCCTTGTGACATCAGACCGCTGCAAAAGGAATTCTTGTTTACCGTAAAGGAAGAATAATGTCCAAACGTTGGTTGTTCTCCAAGCAGCAATCTTTTGTGCGTGATGTGGTACGCGATTTTTGCCAGATTGCAGCTGCACTGGAAGAGCATTTTTCCGAGTTTGATACCTCTGGAGAGGTCAGTTTTCATTTTTTTGACGATCTCTTGGGACGGCAAAACTACAAAGGACTGTTGTGGCGGCTTAAAGATACTGCGCATTTGCTTTTTCGCTCGGAAGAACGTGCAGAACAGCGCATTCTTGGCGAATATCTGGACTGGGCTTTGGGCTATATTTTTCATGAATGTATTAAACTCAAGGAAGATGCGTACCAACAAAGAAACTATAAGCCGCGCTTTAAGCGCCTGCAGGAAGATTCATTATTAAGCCCTGAAGAGCAGCATATTGGTTCGGAATTGTACGCGGTTATTCGGCAGACTTCGGAAAGTATTTCCCGAGAAGTGCAACGAGTGCGCTTTATTCTCTTCCACTGCAAGCGGATGTTTATTTTATATTTGCCACTGCACAGTGAAAATTCACTTCTGGCTCGCTATTTTTATACGCATTGGGATTTTGCACGCCAGGTATTTAAAGGATATTTTACAGAGTTAATTCAAGCAATATATGGTGACCATTTGCGCCCAATGTATGTGTTGGCTGCGGCTTCTTTTGCCGAAGGAGGATGGCTTGACGAGGCACGTCTGGCACGAGAAAAGGCTGATGCGTTGGCGTATCTTGAATGATGCAGGACTTTGTATGCAGGCATCTTGGGTTTGTAGAGTACCCAAGTACGTAGTGAAACCATTCAACATCAACGGGTAGAGCTATGCGGAATACTATTTTTTTTCTGTTGTGTCTGTTTGTACTGTCCATGCAGGGCTGTGCGAACATGAAGTCAAGTTCCACTGGAGCAGATCCTGCTGCCGGTTCGCAGATGAGCGCAGGATTTTACTATGATTTTAATGATATTCGCGTTCCAGAAGAAATGGAACTGCAAACCGACAAGTCGTCCATTACGCCGGGACAAGGGAGCAATGTTGGGGTAATGAAATTCAAGGGCCGTGTTGAACCAAGTTCACTCTTTGATTTTTTTGCCAATACCATGCCCAAGGATGGGTGGCACTTGCTGACCTATCAGAAATATCAGCGTTTTTTGTTAGTTTTCTCCAAGGATGATCGCTTTGTGGTTATGACCATTGAAGAGGATCCGATTTACTACACCTGGCTTGAAGTCTGGGTATCTATGCGCGTGGCTGGTACTGGCTCTCCTGCGTATTCCACAGGTACAATGCCTGTGGATTCCTATCCATCTGGCTCAACAGGTGGTGGCTCTCTTGAATATGAGCGGACGCTTTCCCAGTGATTCCAGAGTATTATTTTTTTGATACCTTTCGCGGTAAGCGGGTTCACCTCGGAGTTACTGGCTCTGTAGCTGCGTTTAAGGCCCTGGATCTTCTCAGGGCCTTGGTGCGCCTCAATATCCAGGTTGGGGTGACGCTGACAGATGGCGCACGTAAATTTATTACAGATATGTGCTTTGGTGCTCTGGGCGCTGACCCGGTGCACACACAGTTATTTTCTTCGGCAGGCTATGATCATTTAGAGCCGAGCGTGGCTGATGCATTTGTTGTTGCTCCGGCCACTGCAAATATTCTGGCTAAAATGGCGCATGGCCTTGCAGATGATCTTTTAAGCTGCCAGCTCTTGGCCTATGCAGGGCCGACCTTGGTTGCTCCGGCCATGAATCCTCGCATGTGGTCAGCCGCAGCAACACAAGACAACTGGCGCACTTTGATGCAGCGAGGAGTTCGGCCTGTTTCACCGGGTAGCGGAAAAGTAGCGTGTGGGGAAAGCGGAACAGGGCGTATGGCCGAAGTGCATGAGATTTTTTTTCAGGTTATGTCCGCATTGGCCCCGCAAGATTTAGCCGGGCAACGGATTATGCTGACCGTGGGGCCAACACGTGAGTATTTTGATCTTGCCAGATTTTGGTCAAATCCTTCCTCAGGCATGATGGGAGCAAGTCTTGCCGTGTGCGCAGCCATGCGCGGAGCAGAGGTAACGGTCATTCAGGGGCCGGTTGATATCACACTGCCTGCGGGCATTCATGTTGTTCCTGTGGTTTCGGCGCGTGAGATGTTTGCAGCAGCTCAGGATATTTTTCCTTCTCAGCATATTGGTTGCTTTGCCGCTGCGGTGGCGGATTTTCGTCCTCCCCCTTGCAGTCAGAGCAAGTTCAAAAAATCTGGAGCTGGCCTGAGCATAGAGTTTGAGCCAAATCCTGATATCCTGGCCACATTGAGCACAGCCAAAAAACCAGGGCAAATAACCATTGGTTTTGCCGCTGAGGCTGAAAATCTTACTACCTATGCAACCCAGAAGCTTGAGCGCAAGAATCTGGACGTGTTGGTTGCGAATCCTATTCATGAACCAGGTGCCGGGTTTGCCAGCCCGACAAATCGAGTGCTGGTTTTTGATCGCTACGGACGTCATGAAGCATGGCCTGTTTTGCCCAAAACAGAAGTGGCCTGGAGGATCTGGGATTGGATTTTACCGAGCATACACTAAGTGAAGCTGCCCGTTTGCTGCGTCGTCAGGGCGTCCTGTATGCATGGAAGCCACAGCCATCCAAAGCAGTAATCTTTGAAGAGGAAAAGAGCATCTTACCGGCTAACTCTGTCTCTAATACTCCTAAATCATTACAAATTCCAAGCCATCTCCAGGTTTTGTTTCACGGGAAACAACCGCCCATTTACTCCCTCTGGACCTATGCCCAACTTGATGCAGATCTGTGTGCAACACAGCCATCCCCACGGCTTGGGCTCTTTCGTAAAATCCAGGCAAGTACGTATCAGCACCTTGGATGGTCTGAAAATCAAATCGCGGAATGGCCTCTTGACCAGGATCTGGTTCTTTTTGAACACGGAGTGAGCTGGCTGCGCCCGCGCTTTATTATCTGTTTTGGCCCTTTTCTGGAATTGCAAGCCCAATGTGTTAAGCAAAAGGACTTGCCGTATTTTTCAGAGGCCTGCGTGTATTTTTTGCCTGCCCTAGATCCTATGTTGGCAGGGGACCAGGCTGCCAAAAACCATGCCTGGAAAATGTTACAGTCCATTCCCTTATACTAATCGCCCCTTCAAAATGCCTTCCGTCTCATTCTTATGAGATATAAATTTACAATACCGTAAATAAGCAGCACATCTCTGAGCAAAATAAAACAGTCTCTGGAGTCAGTGCAGCCATTTTTTGTCCCTGCCTGACAGTTGCTCCTTGTCTCGCTTTGATTTAGTGAGCGTACTCACATCAATTGCGAGGAGTATATATGAATGTTCTTGTCACCGGGGTTGCCGGATTTATTGGTTTTCATCTGGCTCAGCGCCTAGCAGACACCGGAGCCACTGTTTTTGGACTGGATAACCTCAATGACTATTATTCTGTACAGCTCAAAAAGGATCGCTTAGCCCATCTGAATGCGCATGGTACAGCACAGTTTTTTCCTGTTGATCTTGCAGATGAGCAGGCCCTTGAAGAGCTGTTTGCAACATATCGCTTCACC
>JAAYGZ010000353.1 GCA_012727515.1 Desulfovibrionales bacterium | reverse complement strand
GGACATATCACAGGCATGGTTGAATACGTGATGTCCAAGGGCGTGACGGTGCACACCAGAGAACTGGTGCGTGATATTGTGGTTGCCGATGGCCAGGTTCAGGGCGTTATCACTGACAAGGCTGAATATCATGCGCCCAATGTTATTTTAGCTCCTGGCCGGGTTGGCGCAGAATGGGTGGGCCAGCTTGTGCAGCGACATGGCTTGCAGGTTACCCAGCGCGGGATTGAAGTTGGAGTGCGTGTGGAAGTGCATAACGAGATTATGCAGGACCTGTGCTCTATCATTTACGACCCGACCTTTTTTGTGCGCACCAGTAAATATGATGATCAGACGCGCACATTCTGCACGAATTATGGCGGATTTATTGCCCAGGAAAATTATCAGGATTTTGTGTGTGTCAATGGCCACGCCTATATGGATAAAAAATCTGAAAACACCAATTTTGCTTTTTTATCCAAAGTGGTCTTAAACGATCCGGTTACTGATAACCAGGCATACGGAGAGTCCATTGGTCGTCTGGCCACGCTTATTGGCGGGGGCAAGCCTATTCTGCAACGCTTTGGAGACTTAAAGCGCGGACGGCGATCCACCTGGAATCGTATCCGCAACAGCTATATTGAGCCAACGCTTAAAAAAGTGGTTTGTGGAGACATTGCCATGGCCCTGCCTGAGCGTATTCTGACCAATCTTATGGAAGGGCTGGAAAAGCTCAATCAGGTGGTGCCTGGTGTTTCCAATGATGAAACCTTGCTCTACGCCCCTGAAATCAAGTTTTTTGCCACTCAGGTGGAGTGTAATGAGCAACTGGAAACAGCTATCGCCGGGTTGTTTGTGGGTGGAGATGGGCCAGGCGTGGCTGGCAATATTGTTTCCGCAGCGGCAACAGGGCTGATTCCGGCCAAGAGTATTGTGGCCAGGGGCTAGAACCTGGCGCGAGACTGAAAGAAAAAAGCCCTTGATTTCAAGGGCTTTTGTTTTATGGCGGAAGCGTATAGGAGTCGAACCTACCGAAGACCTCTCGACCTTCCACCGGTTTTGAAGACCGGGCGCCACACCAGTGACGACACGCTTCCCTTTCAGGAAAAGGGTCACTAGCAGCGCCTTGGTAAATGATCAAGCAACTTGGATGGATAAAAAAAGAGATGTTTTTGAGAAAATTCCTTGCCACAGGCAAAACGGACCTTAACAAGTAAAGCCTCTTTCGTTACACACCATTTTTGACGCGACACATGCATGGCAGTTGTCGCGGACAGACTCGCCATGGAGGTTTATCCGTTTGAATAGCTTTTCTAAAAATCTTGCGTTGTGGGCAGCCATATGTATGGTCATGATTGTTCTTTTTAATATCTTCAATCAACCACCAGCTCCTGCTAATGACCTTAATTATACAGAATTTTTAACCAAAGTTCGTCAGAACGAAGTGGTAAGCGTAAAAATTCAGGGCTCAAAAATTACCGGAGTTCTGATTAATGATCAGCGTTTTTCCACCTATGCTCCAGATGATGCCACCCTGGTGGACACCCTGGTTACAAACAATGTGCAGGTAAAGGCCGAGCCTTTAGAAGAGGCGCCGTGGTACATGACGGTGCTTATTTCCTGGTTTCCCATGCTGCTTTTGATCGGGGTATGGATTTTTTTCATGCGCCAGATGCAGGGTGGCAGCGGAAAAGCCATGTCTTTTGGACGTTCTCGCGCCAAAATGATCTCGCAGGAAGAGACAAAAGTAACCTTTGCTGATGTGGCTGGCGTGGACGAAGCCAAGGAAGAATTGCAGGAAATTGTTGATTTTTTAAGTAATCCGAAAAAATTTACCCGCTTGGGTGGCCGTATTCCCAAAGGCGTGCTGCTGGTTGGTTCTCCTGGCACAGGCAAAACCCTGCTGGCCAGGGCTGTGGCTGGTGAGGCTGGCGTGCCGTTTTTCTCCATTTCAGGTTCAGATTTTGTGGAAATGTTTGTGGGCGTGGGTGCGGCCAGAGTGCGTGATTTGTTTGTGCAAGGCAAAAAAAATGCACCGTGTCTGATTTTTATTGATGAAATTGATGCAGTGGGCCGTCAGCGCGGCGCAGGCCTGGGCGGTGGTCATGATGAACGCGAACAGACCTTAAATGCCATGCTGGTTGAAATGGATGGCTTTGAGTCCAACGAAGGTGTTATCCTTATTGCTGCTACCAACCGTCCTGACGTTCTTGATCCGGCCCTGCTGCGGCCAGGTCGTTTTGATCGCCAGGTGGTTGTGCCTAATCCGGATCTCAAAGGGCGCAAGCGGATTTTAGAAGTGCATACGCGCAAAACCCCCTTATCGGATGGGGTGGATCTGGATATTTTAGCCCGAGGCACACCTGGATTTTCCGGGGCTGATCTGGAAAATCTGGTCAATGAAGCAGCCTTGCATGCAGCCAAGCTGAGTCAGGACGTAGTGACCATGCATGATTTTGAAGAAGCCAAAGACAAGGTGCTTATGGGCAAGGAGCGGCGCTCCATGATTTTAAGTGATGAGGAAAAAAAGACCACGGCCTATCATGAGGCTGGTCACACCCTGGTGGCTAAGTTTCTGCCAGGCACTGACCCCATACACAAGGTGTCCATTATTCCTCGTGGCCGCGCTCTGGGTATCACCATGCAGCTTCCGGTGGATGACCGTCATACCTATTCAAAAACCTATCTGGAAAATAACCTGGCAGTTCTTTTTGGTGGTCGGGCAGCTGAAGAAATAGTTTTTGATACCATCACCACGGGTGCAGGCAACGACATTGAACGGGCCACAGGCATGGCCAGGCGTATGGTCTGTGAATGGGGCATGAGTGATGAATTCGGTCCCATGGCCCTGGGCAAAAAAGATGACGAGGTGTTCCTGGGCCGGGATATGGCTCACGTGAAAAATTATAGCGAAGACACTGCCAAGCGCATTGATCTGGAAGTCAAACGCATTCTGGGTGATGCCTACACCACGGCCACAACAATTTTGCGTGATAACCTGGAACTGTTGCACACCTTGTCCTTGGCCCTGATTGAACGCGAAACCTTGAGTGGCGAGGAAGTGTCGCAGCTCATTGCAGGCAACCCGTTGCCACCGGTCAATGGTCAGGCCAGCAAGACAGAGGTGCAAGAGCCAGCCACCACAGCAGCCGAAGAAACCTTTGCTCTTGATGATGGGGACAGCAGCGAAGGGCCTCAAGGTTAAACAATGATTCAGGAGCACATGGATATGGTCTCCTGGACAGTGAGCAGGGGGAGGATCATGGGTCCGGCCCCCTTTTTTGTCGTGGGTATTGTCAATGTGACACTGGATTCTTTTTATGATGGCGGAATCTGCCCCACGCCAGCACAGGCTGTTGAGCATGGGCGGACTTTGGCAGAGCAGGGCGCTTTGATTCTTGATATCGGCGGGGAAAGTACCCGCCCTTTTGCCGAGCCAGTAACTGTGGCCGAGGAGTTGGAACGAACTGTACCTGTGGTGCGTGAGCTTGCAGCCCTGATGCCGCATGTGGCTCTTTCCGTGGACACAACCAAAGCAGCAGTGGCCACGGCCTGCCTGGAAGCAGGGGCCTCTATCATTAACGATGTTTCTGCTGGAGCACTGGACCCGGAACTTATGGATGTGGTGTGTCAGTACGCTCCTGGGTATGTACTCATGCACAGCCAGGGTACCCCAGGCACCATGCAGATTGCGCCCCATTATGACAATGTACTTGATGAATTGTGCGCATTTTTTGAAGCTAAGCTGGAGTTTTTGGTGCGTTCCGGGTTGCCGGAAAATCGGATTGTTCTTGATCCAGGCATTGGATTTGGAAAAACCCTGGCCCATAATCTGGAAATTTTGCGCCATATTACGCGCTTTCACGCTTTTGGACGCCCTTTATTTCTGGGAATATCCAATAAATCTCTGTGGGGACAGCTTCTGGGGCGGACAGGGAGTGAACGCAATGCCGCAACGCTTGCAGCAACAGCACTCTTGTATGAACGTGGCGTGCGCATACACCGGGTGCATGAGGTTTGCTGTGCCCATGATGCGCTTATGGTGGCCCATACTCTTGCCTGAGAAGTCTTAAGGAGAGGCCAGTTGTTTAGTTTTACTATCAATAATCTGCAGATTACCTGGCGGGACGTGCTGGACGTACTGCTGGTCGGCTATATCTTTTTCCGCATCATTTTGCTGATCAAGGGCACGCGGGCTGTGTCTGTGGTCTATGGGCTGATAGTTGTGGTGGCCGCCTATTTTGGTGCCGGATATCTCGGCCTTTATACCCTGAACTGGCTTTTGGGCAATTTTTTGGGTTCCATTTTTCTGGTGGTCATTATCCTGTTTCGGCGCGATATCCGTAAGGCCCTGGCAGTTATGGGAGCCACAACGCTTTTTAAGAAAGATGTGGTGCAAACCGGTGTGCTGAATGAACTTATCCTGGCCTTGCTTCAGATGGCTAAAGCCAAGACCGGAGCATTAATTGTGCTTGAGCGAAATATCCCCTTAAATGACGTGATCTCTGGTGGCATTGAACTTCAGGCCAATTTCAGCAAAGACCTTTTGCTGACTCTTTTTAATACAGACACACCGTTGCACGATGGCGCTGTCATTATTCGTGATAACCGCATTGCAGCAGCCGCATGTATTTTACCTCTGGCTGTGGGCTTAAAGCATGAGTCAGCCCTGGGCACCAGGCACCGGGCAGCCCTGGGGGTCACAGAAGAAACAGATGCCGTGGCATTGGTGGTTTCTGAAGAGCGGGGCAGTATATCTTTGGCTGTTGGTGGACGCATAACCAGTGGACTTAATGAAGTTCGCTTGCAGAAAATTCTGACCGCTGCACTGAGAAAATAATGAAGATGAACTGGCAATACAGAATTCTGGCTCTGCTCATGGCTCTGGCTTGTTGGTACGTAGTCTCTGGCCAGGAAAAGGTGGAAACATGGCTGGAAGTGCCTGTTGAGTTTGTCAACCTGCCCCAGCACATGGAAATTACCTCTGGGCTGGTCAACAGAATTCAGGTGCGTATCAGGGGCACCAGCAATCAGGTGCGCTCGCTCAATGTGGGGCGTCTGGCCTATAAACTTGATCTGGGTAAAATTCAGGTCGGGACGAATGTTTTACCCCTGCTTGCAGAGAGTATGACGATTACTTCAGCTGTTGATGTGGTGGAAATCAACCCCACCAGATTAGAGTTGGTGGCTGATATGATGTTGTCGAAAACAGTGCCGGTGAATCTGGACTGGCACGGTTTTCCGGCTGAAGACATGCAGCTCAGAAACGCGACAACTATTCCTGAGCAGGTGGAGGTCACGGGGTTTGCCACTGCCTTGCAGCATATACGCTCTGTGTCTTCGGTCCGCATTGATGTCCCGGCAACTGATGAACGCACTGTTTCCGGGCATACCAGACTTCTGCTGCCCAAAGATGTTCGCGCTCAGGTTTCTTCAGTGGCGTATGAGCTGGCTTTTGCTCCAGTCACCCAGGAGCTGTGGGTCAAGATGAATCTTGAGTCAGTGGAGTATGCTGACTATACATATACTTTTGATCCAAAGCATGTGCGCGCTAAGCTGGATATTCCTGTCAGTCTGTTTAAAAATAAAGATTGGCGGGAAACACTGCATATGGTGCTGGACCCTGGTGCCTATCCCAAGGATGGGGCAGCTATGCTCCAGCCTGTGCCACGCCTGCCGCGTGATGTGCAGGTGCTTGAGGTAAAGCCCGCTGAAATAGAGGTGTACGTGCACCGTTCAGAAGACAGTCTCATGCCTTGACCTGGAGGAGTGATGGGGAAACTTTTTGGAACTGATGGATTGCGGGGCCGGGTTAATCGCTATCCCATGCAACCAGAACTGGTCTTGCGTTTGGGCCTGGCTGCCGGGCAATATTTTCGCAACGGCAGCAAACGCCACCGTGTGGTCATTGGCAAGGATACCCGGCTTTCCGGCTATGTTTTTGAAACAGCTCTGACATCCGGGCTGTGCGCCGCAGGCATGGATGTATTTTTGGTCGGGCCGCTGCCCACGCCAGCCATTAGTTTTTTAACCCGCAACATGCGGGCTGATCTGGGTGTGGTTATTTCTGCGTCTCACAATCCGTACATGGATAATGGCATCAAATTTTTTGATAAAAATGGATTCAAGCTGGCTGATCAGGTGGAGGATGAAATTGAGGCCATGGTTGAACAGGCAGACTTTGCCTGGACCTGCCCTGAGCATGACCAGGTTGGGCGGGCCAAAAAAATTCAGGACAGTCCTGGCCGCTACATTGTTGACTTAAAACATAGTTTTCCTTCTGGCATGACTTTAGACGGGTTGACCATTGTTTTAGACTGCGCTCATGGCGCAGCCTACCGGGTTGCTCCCTTAATTTTTGAAGAACTTGGGGCCAAAGTGATTGCTCTGGGCACAGAGCCAAATGGATTAAATATCAACCAGGGCTGTGGATCCCTGTATCCCGAACAGGTCGCTGCTCAGGTGCGTGCACATGGCGCAGATATTGGGCTGGCTCTTGATGGCGATGCAGATCGTCTTATTGTTGTTGATGAGCACGGGGCTGTGCTGGACGGAGATCAGATCATGGCAATCTGCGCCAAGGAAATGCTTGAGCGAGATGCTTTGCCAGCCAGAACCCTGGTTTCCACAGTGATGAGCAACATGGCCCTTGATGTGTTCATGCGCGAACAAGGCGGAACCTTGGTGCGTACCAAGGTTGGGGATCGCTATGTGGTGGAGGAAATGCGCAGAGGCGGATACATGCTGGGGGGCGAACAATCCGGTCATCTGGTTTTTATGGAGCATTCAACAACCGGGGATGGCATTTTAGCTGCCTTGCAACTTTTACGCATTATGGTTGCTCGCCAGCAATCTATTTCTGAGCTGGCTGGGTTACTGCGTCTTTTTCCGCAAAAACTGGTAAATATCCGTGTGCGGCACAAAAAACCTTTTGACGAGGTGGCTGAGATAGCTCATGCAGTCCGTAAGGCTGAACAGGACTTGGGCCAGCATGGACGGGTTTTGTTG
>JAAYGZ010000352.1 GCA_012727515.1 Desulfovibrionales bacterium | reverse complement strand
TCAGTCAGGTTGGTGATATGGATCAGTTGGCGCATATTCTGGCGCCAGATGCTGTTGTCATCACCAATATCGGTTCCTGTCATCTGGAAGGTCTGGGCTCTTTGCAAGGAGTGGCCAGGGAAAAATGCGTCCTGCTGGATCATGTTCGGCCTCAGGGACTGGCCTGCATCAATGCTGATTATCCGCTGTTGGTTGCAGAAAGCGCGCGCCATGCTGTGCGTGAGGTTCTTTTTTCCGGTGCCGGAGCGCAGGCTGCGTATTCATGCAGCGCATATAGCGTGCATGGAGAACGTGCATTTTTTGACCTGCATACCCCTGTGGACATGCAGCAGTTTGAGGTTCCGGCAGCGCTGCATGTGCCTGAGAACATGGCGGCAGTGGTGAGTCTGTGCATGGAGCTTGGGCTGGACGCCGCTGTGATTGAGCAGGGTCTGGGTGGCTATGCGCCTGTTCCGCAGCGTTTTGTGCGCACACAAGTAGGTTCCTGGACCTTTATTGACGACACCTACAACGCCAATCCTGTATCCATGGCCTGCTCCATTGCCCAGGCTGATCGTCTTGCTGCCGGACAGCCCCTGGTGCTGGTGCTGGGAGATATGCTGGAACTGGGAGCACAAGGCCAGGCCGCACATCAGGAGCTGGGTCAGCACATTGCGCGCACCTCCTGTACCCACTGTTTTTTTTCAGGCCACCATGCTGAAGATGTACGTGCAGGGCTGCACGGCTTTAGCGGTTCATTTTTTATCCTGCGCAGCGCTGAGGATATTCTGCGGGAACTGGCCCCACTGCACAGCGCACATGGGGTAATGCTTTTCAAGGGCTCCCGTGGCTGTAAAATGGAACAGTTTTATTCATTTTTAGAGAGGAACTGGGCGTGATCTATCATATTCTTTATCCATTCAGCGACCAGTTCGGACTTTTTAATGTTTTCCGCTATATTACCTTTCGTTCCATTTACGCCATGCTCACTGCGCTGATCCTGGCCATTATTATTGGGCCAACGTGCATTCGCTGGCTTACGAAGCTTAAATTCGGGCAATACATCAAAGAAGGCGGGCCTGATCATCAGAACAAGAGCGGAACGCCAACCATGGGCGGGTTGCTTTTTGGGCTGTGTATGCTGGTAAGTGTATTTTTATGGGCAGACCTGACCAATAAATATGTCTGGCTGACAATCATGGTTTTTACAGGTTTTGGGGCAATCGGTTTTGTGGATGATTACCTTAAAGTCGTACGCAAGCATAATGACGGCCTGAGCGCACGGGCCAAGCTCGTGGCCCAGCTTGTGGTTGGAGTAGGGGCAGCGTCCCTGCTGGTGTCATTTCCCGAATACAGCACCCAGCTCATGGCTCCATTTTTCAAAAATATCCGTCCTGACTTGTCTTGGTTTTACGTACCGTTTGCTGTTTTTGTAATGATCGGCGCGTCCAATGGCGTGAACCTGACAGATGGCCTGGATGGCCTGGCCATTGGGCCAGCCGTGGTTTCAGCCGGATGCTTTGCCCTTTTTGTCTATGTGGCCGGGCATGTGAATCTGGCCTCGTATCTTCAGGTGGCCTATGTGCCTGGCGTGGGAGAGGTAACTGTAATTTGCGGGGCCATGGTCGGAGCAGGACTTGGATTTTTATGGTATAATGCGTTTCCGGCCCAGGTCTTTATGGGTGATGTGGGCAGCTTAAGTATTGGCGGAACCCTGGGTTTTATTGCTGTGCTGTGCAAACAGGAACTGCTTTTGGTTATTGTGGGCGGGCTTTTTGTGGTTGAAACCCTGTCTGTTATTTTACAGGTGGGCTATTTCAAGGTCAGCGGGGGAAAACGTATTTTTCGCATGGCTCCGTTGCACCATCATTTTGAGAAAAAAGGGATTCATGAATCCAAAATTATTATCCGGTTCTGGATTCTGTCCTTGCTTCTGGCCGTGATGGCTCTGGGAACACTTAAACTACGGTAATCATGATGCGCGAGAATCTTCATACAGATCGTCTGCGTGGATGCCAGGCAGTTGTGGTTGGTGCTGGAAGCTCAGGTTTGAGTGCTGCCCGACTTCTGGTTACGCTGGGCGCATCAGTGCGCGTACTGGAAAAAGATCCTGCCCGCGCCGCAGGTCTTGCGCGCAATGCCGGCTGGACAGTGCAGGCCGGGGCGCACAAGGCTGAAGATTTTACAGGTGCCCGGCTTGTGGTTGTAAGCCCTGGAATCCCACGGGCCAGCCTGGAACACCTTGTGCCCGCAGAAGCAAAGATCATTGCAGAACTGGAACTGGCCAGCTGGTTTGTTACTGAGCCCATGGTGGCCATTACAGGCACCAATGGCAAAACAACAACCACAACCC
>JAAYGZ010000351.1 GCA_012727515.1 Desulfovibrionales bacterium | reverse complement strand
TGGCTTATAAAGCCGTAAGATACAAACCGTTTATATTTTCAACAATCATCTGTATTTTATTGATCGCAGAAATGAAAGAGCCCTTGCTCTTTACAGGATATGCGTCCAGAACTTTGTTTATCTTGTTAGCATACGCAACAATAGAACAAAGATCTATGAAAAACCCCACAGAAAAAATTGAGACTTAAAAATGTGCGGCATTTCTGGTTGCTTTAGTGCTTCTTATAATAGAGATTCTGCGTTTACATCTTTTGGCAAAACATCGCCTTTCTAACACCGGGGCCCCGATGCCTCGGGAGTTTGGTCTGATGTATCAGCAGGCCTTGAGCTTAGTCATGTGCGCCTGTCTGTTTTAGAGCTTTCCGAAGCGGGCACACAGCCCATGCACTCATCGTGCGGCCGTTTTGTCATCAGCTTCAATGGGGAAATCTACAATCACCTTGCTTTGCGTTCTCAACTGGAGAGAGAGGGGCAAACGCCTTTGTGGCGCGGTCAGTCTGACACGGAAACCTTATTGGCTTGTTTTTCTACCTGGGGAGTGAGAAGAACGCTTCAAGCCACTGTGGGTATGTTTGCTCTTGCGTTGTGGGACAAACAGCAACAGCAGCTGACATTGGCGCGTGATCGCCTGGGTGAAAAGCCATTATATTGGGGGTGGTGTGGCTCAAGTCTGCTGTTCGGCTCAGAATTAAAAGCGCTGAAGGCATACCCTGTTTTTAATGCACAAGTCGATCGCGGTGCTTTGGCTCTGCTTTTACGATACAACTATATTCCTACCCCCTATACAATTTATCAAGGTATAGAAAAGCTTCCGGCGGGTCAGTTTGTGCAGATCAAAAAGGGTGATCTGCGTTCAGATGTCAGTCCCGAGGCGTATTGGGAACTGAGTCGGGTTATCGAGGATGGCATTGCCAACCCGTTCCAAGGGACAGAAGCTGAAGCAACCGATTTACTGGAGCAGACAATCAGCCAGGCAGTAGCGGGACAGATGCTTGCCGAGGTTCCTCTGGGTGCTTTTCTCAGCGGCGGTGTAGATAGCAGCGCCATTGTGGCGTTGATGAAGCAACAGGCAACGCAACCAGTGCGCACCTTTGCCCTTGGTTTTGATGAGCCTGGTTATAACGAAGCAGAGTATGCCAAGAAGGTTGCTCGCCACTTGGCCACAGACCATACAGAGATCTATGTAAACGCGAAAGACGCGCTGGGTCTCATCCCGCAACTACCGGATATTTACTGCGAACCTTTTGCTGATAGCTCACAGCTGGCGGCCTTCCTGGTCAGCCGGATGGCAAAAGAGCATGTAACAGTGGCGCTGAGCGGCGATGCTGGTGACGAACTCTTTGGCGGGTATACCCCTTATCAATTTGCACCACGAATATGGAGCAAATTGAAGCAACTACCTTTACCAGTCAGACAACTGGCTTTTCGTGCCCTTTCCGGGCTACCGATGCCGGATAAGCTGGCTAAGCTTTTCCGCGTATTTCCCGCCAAGGATAAAGAACAGTTCTATCAGATACTGGTCAGCCATTGGGCCGACCCCCACCAGGTAGTCATTGGCGCCGAGTCACTACCCAGCTTGCTTGACAGCCCGAGCTCTTGGCCGCAAACAGACAACTTTGAGCACTGGATGATGGCGATGGATACTGCTCAGTACATGATTGATGACATTCTTGTGAAGGTTGACCGTGCAGCCATGGCAAACAGCCTGGAAACGCGGGTTCCGTTGCTCGACCACCGGGTCGTGGAACTGGCATGGAGACTCCCCTTAGACATGAAAATTCGGGATGGCGTAGGAAAATGGATTTTGCGTGAGGTACTGTACCGTCATGTGCCGCGAGAGCTGATTGAAAGACCCAAGCAAGGCTTTATGATCCCGCTAAGCGAGTGGCTGCGAGGCCCGCTGAAAGATTGGGCCGAAGCGTTACTAAACGAGCAACGCCTGCGACAAGAGGGCTATTTCTCCCCAACAGTTGTGCGCCGCGCGTGGTCTGAGCACCAGAAAGGTAAACAGGATCATGGATATAGGTTGTGGGGCATATTGATGTTTCAGGCCTGGCTCGAAAAACAATGAAAATAGTACACATAATCACAGGCCTTAACAATGGCGGTGCAGAAGCAGTATTATATCGCCTCACCACTTATGATTCAGAGAATCAGCATGTCGTTATTTCTTTAATGGATAGTGGCAAATATGGCTCTATGTTAGAAAAAGAGGGAGTAAGGGTATATTGTTTGCATATGCCCAAGGGTAGAGTAACTATCTCGGGCTTGATCAAGCTCTGGCGTACTGTAAAACGGCTAAAGCCAGATATTGTACAAACCTGGATGTACCATGCAGATCTGGTTGGAGGGGGTGTAGCCTGGCTTGCTGGAACGAAGAATATCTTCTGGAATATTCGCCATACAAATTTAATTCCTGGAGAGTCGAGTAAAGTTACCATTCTGATCGCTCAACTTTGCGCATACATTTCGAAACTAGTCCCAAAAAAAATTATATGCTGCGCCGAAAAAGCACTCGATATACATTCCGCACTGGGATACAAAAAAGACAAGATGATTGTCATTAGCAACGGATATCAGCTAGAGCGTTTCTCACCTGACGCAAAAGCACGATTAAAATTAAGAAACGAGCTACATATAGACAATAAATTAGTGTTTGGCATGGTCGGCAGATTTGACATACTAAAGGACCATAAGAATCTACTCGACTCTTTAGGCATCTTGAAGTCGAAAAAGGTAGATTTCAAATGTCTATTAATTGGCACAAATATGAATTCCGACAACCCCCAACTGATTGAATGGATTAAAAACAACAATCTAGAAAAAGATGTTTTATTGTTAGATCAACGCTCTGATATTCCTGACATTATGAATGCCTTGGATATCCATGTATTATCGAGCCGAAGTGAAGCATTTCCTAATGTAGTGGCTGAGGCAATGGCTTGCGGCACACCCTGTATCACCACTGATGTTGGAGACGCAGCTTTGATCGTTGGCGATACAGGTTGGGTTGTTTCACCTCAAGATCCGCAAATATTAGCCGAGCATTATGAAACAGCCATAAAAGAAATACGCTTACACCAAACGCAATGGCATGATAGAAGGACAGCGTGCAGAGAAAGAATCGAAAGAGAATTCAGCATGGAAAAAATGGTAAAGAAATATCATTCCGTTTGGCGCAGCGCGTTATCAGTGG
>JAAYGZ010000350.1 GCA_012727515.1 Desulfovibrionales bacterium | reverse complement strand
TGTGCTGCATGGATAAAAGCTGACAATAGGCAATGGGCAGGGAGCCAGCTTTGCGCAAGGCTGAAAATGCTGCATCATCTAGTGCGTTGAGTGCGGCTTCATCTATTTTCAACAGCCCTTCGATCTTTTTTTCCTCTGCCCCTGTTTTCAGCGTGATTGGCCAGGGGTGTACAATGCCTTGTTTATCTAACTCTGCACATGCAGCAAGGGTAAGTACACGATTTTGATCTGTTTGTGTTAACAAGCGCATAATATCAGTGACTACACTTGTCGGCTGATCACCCTCAAAAAATGCTTCGCCTGCTCCATCCTGGGCCAGGCCCTGATCTTCATCAATGCACAATACCTGCTGGCCATCTTCTGTGTTTCCCAAATAAAAAGGCTGACTGCGAAAAACAGCTGGAATGTACGGGGCCAGCCATCGTCCGTCTGCAGCAACAAATAAATTTTTCTCCGCATACAGCCCTAAAAGGGCAACCGGAACAAGATTTTCATTTTGCTTAATAAAGCTGATTGGATACATAAGAACTGCCTTGGCCAGCTCAGCAGCAACCAAAGGGGCTACCGTTTGTTTAGCGGCAAAGGCATATGAAGTTGGACGTTTCCAGCACAGCGAGCCATGACGAGTTGGTGATACAGGTACTATATTTGCCATATAACTCTCCTTATTTCAGTAAGTTAAACAGAAGAGACTGAATTTTCTTCAGTCAATACAAACTCATTCTGGCTCACAACAGCAATACCATAGCTATTGGCCAGATCAGTGGCTTTGGAGCGATCAAAAAAAAGGCAATGCCCTGCTTCAATGGCCAAACAAGTGGCCCCAGCATGGCGCATACGTTCAATGGTTTGAAGGCCAACCGCAGGCAGATCAACACGGTGCTCCTGGCCTGGCTTGGGACGTTTCACCACCACTGCTCCACTTCCTCCCAAGGATCCAGCTCGGGCAATCGCAGCGTCTGTACCCTCAAGAGCTTCTATGGCCAGAACAATTCCTTCCCGCAAAATCACACACTGTCCTACATCAAAACTTCCCAAGGCCTGGGTTATTTTCCAGCCCAGAACAATATCTGCATATTCTTGGGTGGATGGAGCACGATGAGTCAGAATACCGGCTGGCGCAGCAAGATCAGGCACAAAACTCTGTGCGCTGACAACCACAAACCCTTCGCGCTCCAGTTCTCGTAGTAGCGCACGAAGGATTGCATCATCACCTTTTGTGGATAGAGAAAAAAGAAGTTTGGCTGCTCGCCAATCAGGTCGTATGTCCAGGGCACGAGGCTTGTTGATCGGACCAGCCATGGCCACCTGCTCTGCCCCATGCTTGTGGAAAAAAGCAATCAGCTTGGAAAGCTGGCCAAGCTTAAGCCAGCAAAACGTATCGCAATGTTTGGGAAAAGACGGATCTGTGTCTGAAGTGAATCCAACACCAACCACGCGCATTCCCACGGCCCGTGCGCTTTGCGCAACAGTAATGGGGAAAAATCCACCGCCAGCGATTATGCCTAAGGTCTGCGCCATCTAAAGCCGTTCAGGTGTAATGGTGCCCCGTTTGCTGGATCGTATAAAATCGAGAAGTTTCATAACCTGCGGAAAATGCCCCAGCTCTGTTTCCACTTGTTGCAATACTTCATTACGCTCCTGATTGGAACGCCATATAAGTTTGTATGTAGCTTTAAGAGCTTGAATTTCTTCTGATGTAAAGCCAAATCGTCGCAGTCCAATCAGATTTAACCCTCGTAAACTGGCCCGTTCTCCCACAGCCAGCATAAAAGGAGGCACGTCTTGGGCCACGCCTGTCTTGCCGCCAATAAAAGCAAAATCGCCTATTTGCACAAACTGATGTGTTGCTGATAATCCACCCACAACCACATGATCGCCCACAGTCACATGCCCAGCCAGGGTTGCAGCATTGGCCAGTACATTATTATTTCCTACGGTACAGTCATGGGCTATGTGTGAATACGCCATCATAAGATTATCTGAGCCAACAGTGGTAATCCCCCCACCGCCTTCTGTGCCGCGATGTATCGTGGAAAATTCCCGAATTTTATTGCGGTCGCCAATAACAAGTGTGGTTATTTCGCCATGAAATTTAAGATCCTGTGGCTCTCCGCCCACACAGGCCATGGAAAAAACATGATTATCTGTGCCAAGAGTTGTAAAGCATTTCACATGAGCGCTGGCGTCAATAACACTGCCATCACCAATGCGCACATCTTCTTCAATAATGGCGTATGGACCAATGCGCACATCAAGCCCAAGTTGTGCGCGAGGATGTACAATGGCTGTGGGATGAATAGTCGTGCTCATCAGGCCTCCCTGGGCACAATGGATGCCGTTAAAATTCCTTCGGCCACTATCTTGTCATTTACAACAGCCTTTGCGTTAGTTTTCCACATGCCTAATTTATGACGTTCATAGGT
>JAAYGZ010000031.1 GCA_012727515.1 Desulfovibrionales bacterium | reverse complement strand
TATTCCACCTCGTCATCAGCCAGGGCAGTGTGGCAGCGCGTACACCAGTTCACGATATATTTGCCGCGATAAATAAGCCCCTGCTCATACAAGGATACAAACACTTCGCGCACGGCCCTGGACAGGCCCTCGTCCATGGTAAAACGCTCACGGGTCCAGTCCACACTGGCACCCAGGCGACGAATCTGGTTTAAGATACGCCCGCCATAGTCTTCCTTCCACTCCCAGACCTGTTCTATAAATTTTTCCCGGCCCAGATCTGCACGCTGAACACCCTGGGACAAGAGCTTGCGCTCCACCACATTTTGCGTGGCAATGCCCGCATGGTCTGTGCCTGGAATCCAGAGCACTGTTTTTCCGTGCTGGCGCATGGAGCGGCATAAAATATCCTGCAAAGTGATGTTTAAGGCATGGCCCATGTGCAGGGCGCCAGTCACATTGGGCGGCGGGATAACAATAGAATAGGTATTGTCTGGCTCAGCAGCAGCTTTGGCCATGTTTGGGGTAAAAATCTGATGATCAGTCCAGTAATCAAGCCAGCGTTTTTCCACGTCAGCAGGTTCATAGCCCTTGGCAAGGGGTTCATTGGCCATATAAAAAACTCCAAAAATATGAGCAGGGGTGCATGACAAAGGGACACGGCCCAGGTTTGTACGAAACAGCGTTGCCTATCGGCCCGGATGTCAAAAATCAAGCCTCACTTGCCCGGCAGGCCACCACCTGCTAGCAGACCCCATGCACACACCAACTCCTTGCGCTGTTCTCTGGGATGAGTCTCACTTATGGGGTATTTTAGTCTGCCGCGCCCTTGATGCGCTCCAGGTGCCTTATGTGCTGCTCAAGGCAGAACACATTGCCGCAGGCATGCTGTCCAGCCTTCAGCCGCCAACCCTGCTTGTACCCGGAGGCTGGGCCAAACTCAAATCCCAGGCCCTGGGGCAGTCTGGTCGTCAGGCCGTGCGCGACTATGTGCATAGTGGCGGCCAGTATCTTGGATTTTGCGGAGGCGCTGGCCTGGGCCTGGCCTCAGACAACACAGGCCCGTTTCTTGATTTATGCTCCTGGTCACGCAAACCAGCTTCTGATCGACTACCTAATTTCAGCGGGCATCTGCACTGCACCCTGCACGGCATTGGCACAGAACCCAGTGCAGCCCTGCCAGTGTGGTGGCCATCACAATTTGCGCCAAACCCTGCTGAACCTCTGGACGTTCTGGCCTGCTACAGCCACCCTGGTGCTGATTTCTGGTCCGCAGATATCGTGTGGTCAGACCTGGCCCAGCGCGAAGCACCTGCCTGGGAAGCCCTGTACGGCATTAACATAAATCCTGATCTGCTTCACGGCGAACCATGTATTGTGCGCGGACACCTTGGCCAGGGCAGTTTTGTCCTGAGTTATCCGCATTTAGAAACTCCAGACTCAGTCCAGGCCAATACATTGCTCGCCCATCTGCTTGGCCAAGACCAGCCAGCCCTGGTCGCGCCCTGGGATCTGCGCCAGCAAAGCCCGATCTGGGATAATGACGAGCTTGGAAAAATCCATGCCCTGCTCCTGGAGACCATTTGTTTTGGCCAACAGCATTTTTTACTATCCTGGCGCAAACCCTGGCTTTTGGGCTGGCGACGCGGGGTGCCAGGCTCTGCCCTTACTTTTTTACTGGCCATGTGTTGGCAGGCCAGACAC
>JAAYGZ010000349.1 GCA_012727515.1 Desulfovibrionales bacterium | reverse complement strand
TGGCTTATATGATTGAAAAAGGTGGCGGCAGTGGCAAAATACCTCTGGTGCTCAAAAAAGAAGCAGTGCTGACTGGCGAATATATTACAGACGCAAATGTGCAGTTTGATTCCTATGGGCAGGCATATGTGGGCATGACCTTTAATACTCGCGGAGCTCGTATTTTTGAGGATCTGACAGGGGCAAACATAAAAAAACGTCTGGCTATTGTGCTCGATGAGAATGTTCACTCAGCTCCGGTCATTCAGGATCGCATTGCAGGTGGAAAAGCATCAATCACCGGGCAGTTTACCACAGAAGAGGCCCATGATCTGGCTGTGGTCTTGCGGGCCGGCTCATTGCCTGCGCCAGTGACAATTTTAGAAGAACGTACTGTTGGGCCATCTTTGGGCCAGGAGTCTATTGATAGGGGTATGCTGGCAGCATCAGTAGGGGGCGTGGTGGTGCTCCTTTTTATGATTGCCTATTATGGCCGGGCCGGAATGATTGCGGCCTTTGAAGTTATGCTGGATATTCTGTTGATTCTGGCCGGCATGGCAGCCTTTGGTGGAACACTGACCCTGCCGGGTATTGCGGGAATCATTTTGACCATTGGCATGGCTGTGGATGCCAACGTGCTGATCTATGAGCGCATCCGGGAGGAACTGCGTTCGGGCGGATCAGTTGCCAATGCCATTCAGCAAGGCTTTGCCCGTTCAACAATCACCATTTTTGACTCCAACCTGACCACGATTATTGCGGCGATTATTCTCTATCAGTTTGGCACAGGCCCGGTGCGTGGCTTTGCGCTGACCCTGACTCTGGGTATTCTGGCCTCAATGTTTACGGCTATTTTTGTTTCCCGAATCTTTTTTGATGCCTGGTTGACCAGACGGCAGCCTGGCACCCAACCCAGCATTTAAGGAGCTCCGAGCATGGGTTTGCATATCATTCCGCATGATACGCGCATCGACTTTATTGGAATGCGTAAAATAGCGTATCTCGTGTCTGCGCTGATGTTACTTGTCAGTATTACTACTTTGGTTATAAATGGGGGGCCGCGTTACGGCATTGATTTTGCCGGAGGCATCAACATGCAGATTAAATTTGCGCAGGAGGTTGATTTGACCATTGTGCGCACTGCATTGGAGGATGCGGGGTTGGCAGGGGTATCTGTGCAGAATTTCGGTGATAACGATGATCATGCCATATTGGCCCGAATGGGTCTTTTGTCTGAAGAGCAGACGGCCAACTCTGTTCGGGATGCAGTTGCAAGCAGCCTGAAATCAGCCCTGCCTGATGTCAGCTATGAAATTCAACGCCTGGAAGTGGTTGGCCCTAAGGTTGGGGCTGACTTGCGCGAAAAAGCCCTGCAAGCCATATTTTATGCTGTTTTGCTTATTGCAACCTATGTTTCTGGCCGGTTTGAGCAGAAATGGATGGTTTCAGGCATTATGGCTGTCTCGCTTATGGGGGTAGTCTATGTGCTTGAACTCCTGCATCTGCCCATGAGTATGATTGTTATTGCCGCAACCATTGCCACAGTTATCCTGTGCCTGGTGCTCAAACTCAAATACGCGCTCGGGGCCATGGTCGGACTTATCCACGATGTGCTGGTACCTCTGGGCCTTTTTTCTCTGCTCAATAAAGAGGTGGACTTAACCATTATCGCGGCTTTTTTAACGATTGTTGGATATTCGCTCAATGATACAATTATTGTGTATGATCGAATCCGCGAAAATTTACGCAGCAAAGCAGCGCCCACCTTGCCGGAAATCATCAATCTGGCGGTTAACCAGACTCTGTCCCGTACAGTGATTACGGGCTTTACCACGTTTATCGCTGTTTTTGCTCTTTTTGCGCTGGGCGGCGGGGTAATTCATGATTTTGCTCTGGCCATATTGGTGGGTATTGTCATAGGTACATATTCATCTATCTATGTGTCTGCGCCTGTATTGTTATTGGCGAATCCGCGCCTGGAGAGCGAGGAACACGCTGCTCCGGCATAACTTTTTTGCCAGCTCCGGGACTCATTCATGCTTAACCTGAATCAGCTCAAAGATACGGATCTCCCACCCCTTAAGGCTGTGGTTATGCGGTTATGGCAATTGCTCAATGCCTCGGAAACTCGTTTACACGATATTTCCGAGGCCATGCGAGCAGAGCCGGTTCTGTGTGCCCGCATCATGGCTGTGGCAAATTCACCGATTTATCGAGGCGTCGAAGACATTACATCTCCACAAAAAGCCTTGATACGTCTTGGTTTGCAAGAGGTAAAAGGGATTGTCTATTATCTGACCCTGGCTGATTCAGTTCGCAAGGAAATCTTGCCCCCGGCTTTTCCCATGCGTCGATTCTGGACACACAGCCTGGCAACAGCTTTGCTCAGCGAGCAATTGCTGAAGTATTATGCCCGGCTTTTTCCCATGACCACAGAAGAGCAGGACGGCGCGTACCTGGCTGGTTTATTACATGATATTGGCTACGTGGTCATGGCCACCATGATGCCGGTCGAGGTTACGACCATGGTCAGATTCTGGGTCGAGGGGGCAGAGCATGATCCAGGTTCGCTGGAAGAAAAATTTTTTGGCCTCTCCCACCCTGTGATCAGCGCCAAAGCATTAAAACTCTGGAAATTTCCAAAAAGCGTACAACTTTCCGTGTATGCGCACCACCGCGTACTTACCGACGAGAATCCTCCTGCTTCAATCATGCTCACCAAAGTGGCAGATTGCCTGGCCACAGAAGCTGGTTTTGCCTTTAATCCTCTTTTTTCTGCCGCAACAAAGCGCCTCTCCATTCCTGCCCAGTTCCTTGACAATGACTATCAGCCTATCATTGAGGAAGTCATGCTCAAAGTGGACATGCTGGTTGGCCAGACTTTTAGCTAAAAAATCTGCCCGAGTCAGACTGCGTTCATTGCGACCGCGAGCCAGCAAAGTTGGAAAACAATCCATTTCTGTGTTTATTCAGGCTCAGGCATGTGGGGCGGAGTAATGCTCAAGCTGTCACTGACATGACCACTATGACCAACCCTTCCTGCTGAGAGCGGTTCGCTGCTTTTTGTCTGTATCCACTCCCAGAGAATTTCAGCACTGCGTCCGAGGGTGTGGTAGTTGTTTTCAATACTCACGCACAGATAACGTGCGGACAGGCTAAGCGGGATATCCGTAAGGGTGGTGGCTGGGTTCTGATAGCCGTGCAAGCCAGTGTTTAAGCGGTCCAAAAGAGCCTGGGTGCCTGGCTCATCTAAGTCAGGGGAAATAACACATAAAAATCCATTGCCCAGCACCGCCACACGATCATAATTGCGTAGCTGGTGGCGGATATGGGTCCAGGCCCTGGTGGTGAACCAGCTCATCCAATCCAGACCATAGCTGGCTTGCAATCCGCCTGGGTCTGGCAACCACAGCAAGGCCAAAGACATGCTGCCACTGCGCCGGCCAATGCGGTTTACTTCCTCAGCCAGAAGCGTTCGCAGCCCCTCGGCGCTGAGCAGATCCGGGTGGGAACTCATTACCTGGCTGGCCGGGCCAGCCCAGAGCAGGTCAAGTACGGCAACAGCTTTGCGTACTTTCCAGTCCAGTTCCAGATCCATCCATGTTCCCACGAGATAATCATCCGCGCCTGTGCCCTGGGTCAGAATGGGCAGCAGGTCTTTGTGCTGTCCCAGGAGAATGATATAGGCCGGGTTGCCCAGGCGTCGCTGCTCTCGCGTCCTGATCAGGGTGCAGAGTTCCAGCCCTGAAAGGACGTTGCCAGATACTGCAATGAGCAGACCATGGTACAGGGTATCTTCAGTGGCGGTTATGGCTCGCAGATGGCTTGGCTCGTGATCAAGTTGAATGTCGCGCTGAGCAAAAATATCCAGAAGTTCCGGGGTGCATGTATCTTCTGATACGAGCAGGAAACGATACTTTGGGTCCAGGCTGGGTATGGGCATAGGCGTCTCATGTGGTTGGTGAGGGTTTTTTCGTATATGGCTGGCAGGTAAACTAGCAAAGGAGAGGAGACCTTGTCTATCAGCGCATCTTCGCGGCTTGACATAGAAGAGGCCCTGGTTGACACGTGCTTTCTCAAGAATCTACCTTGAGTACAGCCCACCTATAACCTGTGCGGAGATGTATTTTGTCTAAGCAATTTCTGTCTTTCATCTCTAGTCTGACTTCAATTTTTGAGTCCATACGTTTGAACGTGCTCTTTGCTCTCGTGGTTCTGCTGTGTGCGCTGGCCGCATGTAGCGGAGAAAAGGAGCAGGCCGGAACGTCTGGCGCTGCCAGACCTGTGCCTGTGACCGTGGCCCAGGCCATTCAGCAGAGTGTGCCTGTGGAGATCAGCGCCGTGGGTAGTGTGGAATCCATTGCCTCTGTGGCGGTTAAAGCCCAGGTTGGCGGGCTGATTACACAGCAATTTATCCAGGATGGCCAGGAGGTGCGGGCCGGGGATCGCTTATTTTTGATTGATCCACGTCCCTTTGTCCTGGCCGTGGATCAGGCTGAGGCAAAAATTGAACGAGATCAGGCCTTGCTCCGGGAGGCTGAAAAAAATCTGGAGCGCACGACCCGGCTTAAAGAAAGCGGGGCCATTGCCCAGGATGCCTATGATCGCAGTCAGGCCGCGGCCCAGACCCTGCGCGGGACCATTAAAATTAATCAGGCTGAGCGCAATCGGGCCAAGTTGGACCTGGAATATGCCAACCTGCGTGCTCCCCTGTCTGGTCGTGTTGGGTCTGTCCTGGTACATCAGGGCAATGTGATCAAGGCCAATGATGACCGCGCCCTGGTCACCATCAGGCAGATGCAGCCTATTTATGTTTCCTTTGCTGTACCAGAAAAACATTTGCCCGCTATTCTTGCGCGGATGGATGAGGGGCCGGTGACGGTCGTGGCCCTGGCTGAAGGACATGATCATGGCGAGTCCGGAGTTCTTGCAGCCCTGGATAATACTGTGGATACCAGCACTGGCACTCTTCGCATCAAGGCAATTTTTGAAAATGCGGAACACACGCTCTGGCCTGGTCAATTTGTGCGTGTGAATCTGGTGCTGGGTCAGCATCAGGGCGTTGTGGTGCCAACCCAGGCCGTGCAGGAAGGCTTGCGCGGTCCATATCTCTATGTGGCCAGGCCAGATCAGACTGTTGAGGTGCGAGAACTGCGTGTACACAGTGTGTTGGGGCGGGAAACAGTTGTTGATGCCGGAGTGCTCGACAAAGAACTGGTGGTTACTGAAGGCCAGCTCAGGCTGAGTCCTGGAGCAGCAGTGGCTGTCAAGGAGACAGCAGACAGCAGGGACAAGCAGGCTCCTGT
>JAAYGZ010000348.1 GCA_012727515.1 Desulfovibrionales bacterium | reverse complement strand
GTCCAGCAACGGCGCAGCAACCTCGGTGGTGATATGGCCCGAAGAATAGTCCTGCATCACACCTTGTGCAGACCACTCTGACACAGTGACCAGGTTCATGCGCCAGACCAGATCATCGCTGGCCAGACTCAATCCCTGGGCCGCTGCCTCAATGGGTCCGCGCCCTGTATGATACATGCGCGGGTCATAGCCAAGCAGGGACATATTGGCCACGTCCGAGCCAGGAGCCATGCCGTCCGGGACTGTCTGGCAGGTTCCACAGCGCGAGACAGGGGCAATCTGATCCAGAGTTGGTGTCTGGGCAGCTTCCAGACAGGTCTGGCCGCCCAGAATCTCCAGCGGCCAGTCACCCATGCCATCGCCCACAAGATAGATGATCTTTGGCATTAAATAATCCTGTAGTGTACGGGCGGAGCCAGTACAAAGCTGAATTTCTTGATGGTTTCCAGGGCCGCGCTCACATTGTTCATCTGGGCCGAATGGCTGAGAAACACAATGGGCACTCCGGCTTCTGGGGCGCACTGGCGCTGCACAACCTGGGCAATGCTGATATTATGCTCGCCCATAACACCGGCAATCGAGGCCATGACTCCTGGGCGATCCAATACTGTAAAACGAAAATAATGACGAAAAACTGTGCGCTCAGGAGCAAGAATCTGGGCCTGGGGCAGTCTGGCTTCCAAAAAGCCTGTGTTGTTGGGCGCACTGTCCGTGCGGGCCAGGGCCATGATGTCTGCCAGCACTGCACTGCCTGTGGGCAGGTCTCCGGCACCCTGGCCATAGAGCATGACCGGGCCCACGGCATTACCTTCCAGCAAAATAGCGTTAAAAGGCCCGTCCACTTTGGCCAGAATATGATCCTGACGCAGCAGGGCCGGATACACGCCTCCCTGCAACAGGCCAGACTTGTCGCGCACCTGGGCCAGAAGTTTGACCCGGTAGCCAAATTCCCTGGCCAGGCTGATATCAAACTGATCAACCTTGGAAATGCCTTCAATGATCAGGCGCTCCAAAGGAAAGTCCTGTCCATAGGCCAGGCGGATAAGCACAACCAGCTTGTGCGCCGCGTCAATGCCTTCAATGTCCAAGGTCGGGTCCGCCTCGGCATAGCCCTTGTCCTGGGCTTTGGCCAGAACCGTGGAAAAATCTTCACCTTTTTCAGACATTTCCGACATGATAAAATTGGCCGTGCCATTTAAGATTCCGGTCAGGGTTTTGATACGGTTGCCGGCCAGGCTTTCTTTTAAGGTCTGAACAATGGGAATGCCCCCGGCCACGCTGGCTTCATAATACAGCCCAACGCCTTTGGCCGCTGCCAGTTCAAAGAGTTCTGGCCCGTGTTCAGCCAGCAGGGCTTTATTGGCTGTGACCACGGATTTTCCACGCTCCAGAGCCTGTGTAATGAGCTGGCGCGGAAATTCAATGCCTCCGGCCAGTTCAACAATGATGTCAATCTGCGGGTCGCCCAGCAAATCTTCAATAGACGTGGTAAATGTGGTATCAGCAGAGGGCACCACATTGCGCGGCTTGTCCAGATCACGCACCATGATGGTTTTGACCTTGAGGGTCTTGCCAAGGCGGCGGACAATCCAATCATTGTTTTCCTGGATAATTTTCACCAGCCCAGAGCCAACAGTGCCAAGACCGGCCAGTCCCAGATTGATAACGGTATTGTTCACAAAAAACCTCCAGATCAAAACGATGGCAATTCACAACAAAGGGCATGTAGCCCCATAACCCAGGCCCTGTCAAAACATCCTGATCTGCCTGCACAAACGAACAGCCTGCTCCAGGGCAGATTCCAGAAATTCCACGGCCTGAGGCACCAGAGCAGGGTCTGTGTCCAGCTCTGCCAGTATGGTCAGGAAATATTGGTTATTTCCGTCATGTACAGATCCTCCAATCAAGTTGGAGGATGACGGAGAAGGAACGGCGTCGTCATTGCGAGAAGGCGAAGCCGACGAAGCAATCTTGCCCATTGTGGCAGAGATTGCCGCGTCGGGCTGACACCCTCCTCGCAATAACAGGATTTTTTCGTGCATGAGGTGTTCTGATTGCATCAGCGCCTCCAGAGGTCGCGGACTGTCTTGGATACTGAAAAAATTTCTGCCAAGCCTTGTGCCTGGTCGTTGAAAGGGCCACTCCAGCCTGAGCATACACAGGTCAGCCAGTGCTTTTCGGGCCTTGTGCCCAAGGTGCTGACTGCCTAATTCCTGGCCCAGCCTGGATTCAACTTCTGCCAGCACAGCAGCAAGAAAACGGTGCTCCACAATGATCAGGCCATAACTGTACCAGTCAATTATGAGTTCGCGTACCAGTCGCTTCCAGCGTGGAGTCAAAGCAGAATAGGTGGGACAAAAAAACAAGGAACAGGCCGCGCTACCATAATAACTCAGGCCCCGCCAATCCACGCCGCCATTGCCTGTGGCCAGAGGATGCAGCAGACAGCCCACCCGTTCGCCAGCAGGATGGATGATAAGTCCCACAAAGGGGCAATGATGCAGGGACGCATCAGGATAGTCTGTGCCTTCCACTGCCAGGCGCTCTGCAGCAAAGGCGTCAATACCGGCAATGGTGCGTGCCACAGTGACAAACTGGGTAGTGCGCTCCAGAAGCATGGCCCGCAACGAGTCGCGACGCAGCTCGTGCACATTGTACAGGCCGCAGCAGCCCCCGCAGGACACAGAATCTGCCACCTGACACAGATACACGGCCCCAGGAACCAGGGCGTCATGTTCAAGAACCCGCATAGTGCTCCTTTTTCGACCAGGTATTGCTGAGGAAAGACCGATTCATTTAGTTATTGTTGTATGCTCTATGGGTAGATCGAAGCTGAGGCGGCAATCTCCCCGCTTTGACAGAGCCCGCCACAAAGACAATCTCAGACATATGGACAAGATTGCTTCCCGCTTCGATTCCTCGCGGTCGCAATGACGAAGTTCGGTTTAATCAGCGCTTCCTCAAGGAGAAAAACCCCGTTGGATACGGATTTGCCTTGTGACCGGGGCTATACATTCAGAATGCAAAAATCCAGCGCCAATATGCGCAAGCACGGTCAGATGCTGCGTATGTTTATAGATATGTACAAAAATATATGTGTAAATTTAGTCTGTTAAATATGTTAGAAACAAAGTGACAACCAGAAATACCAAGGTTGAAAATGAAATGACCGCCACGCATCTCTTGACTGGGTGGCATTTTGATTCTGGGCATTTAACGAACAGAAATTATACTTTTATTGTACCGCGTTATCAGACTTGGCAACAAACAAACATCAACCCTGGGCAAACAGCAGCATCATTTCCTTGCTTTTT
>JAAYGZ010000347.1 GCA_012727515.1 Desulfovibrionales bacterium | reverse complement strand
GTATAGAGTTTTGCGCGGCTCTTCTTCAGGCAGGACAACAGGGCCTTGATGATCAGTCATCTATTTTGAAGCTTCATATCCAAGGCCATTCTATTGTGTTATCTAATAAATATAATAACAAAAAATAACGAATAGCAGGATTATTTTCAAGCCAATTGTCGGCAACTTTCAGGAAATTCTCGGCTCAATCCAGCTTGCTGAAACTTGCCGCACCCTCCGATAAGTAATGGCTACATCCTGAAAACAAAACCCCCGCCGTAATTATCGGCAGGGGTTTGTGAGGAGGCAGAGGGGTGATTGTTCACCCCTTTTTGTATCCATTTTACCAGCTATTGGTTCGTTGCCTGATCATGGCCTCGGCCTGCTCTTCGTAGGAAGTAAATCCGGCCTGGTGCAGGGCGTCGCGCACCGTGGTTTCCCAATCCCAGTTCGCATAAATAACAGGCTTGTGGAAAATACTGCGGAATGAAGCCAGTTCCTGGCGGTAGAATTCTTCTTTTACTGTGCCCAGGTGAGACTGCATCTGTTCGTGCAAACGGGCCAGTTCACCCTCGTACCAGTCCATAAGATCCGGGCCAGAGGTATTCTTTTTGAGAATATGTTCATAGCGATTTTCTGCCATGAGCATGTGCAGACGCTCCAGGTGCTGGTCATTGAGCCAGGCACCTAACCCGGAAACCGGAATGTTTTCCGCTTCCACTTCAGCCACATCATACTTGGTCTGCTGGTAGGTATCTGGCACCACCGAGGCTGAGACAATGCCAGCTATGCACACCAGGCCCCGGATAATTTTGGAATTATACACGCCTTGTCCGCAGAATCCGACTTTTTTGCCAAATTTCTGTCCTGTAAAAACAGTGGTCAAAATGGCCCAGACCACGGCTGGATCTTCTTCATCATAAATATGCCGCAAACGGGCATTGTCGCGATCTGTGCCCAGAACAAGCTGGGTCATATCATTGGAACCAATGGAGAATCCGTCAAATTCACGGATAAATTCCTTGGCCAGCACCGCATTGCTGGGGATTTCTGACATGAGGATGATTTTTAAGCCATTGTCGCCAGACTGGATATTGTGTACCTGCTCCAGGTAGCGCTTCATGGAGCGGGCTTCTTCCAGGGTGCGCACAAAAGGCAGCATCAGGTGCAGATTAACGCCACCAAAGGCCCCGCGAGCCAGCTTAAAGGATTCCAGTTCCCAGTCATGGATATTGCGGGACACGCCCCGGTAGCCAAGCATGGGGTTATCTTCCTGGTCCTCAAAGAGCAGCCCGCCAAGTAAGTTGCGGTATTCGTTTGTTTTATAGTCTGTCGTGCGATAGACAATGGTTTTGCCGTGAAAGGCCATGGCAAACAGGGCCAGGCCCTGGGCCAGGCTCTGGATGTAGAGTTCCTTGCCGCTGCGATAGCCCTTGGATCTGAGGATCTCCTGAATTTTGTGGGGCAGGGTGCGCACGGTTTCCATTTCAAGAGCCAGGCCGACTTTTTTAGCCACATCATCACGTAAGGCCGAGATTTTGTGCAACGTAGCCTGGAT
>JAAYGZ010000346.1 GCA_012727515.1 Desulfovibrionales bacterium | reverse complement strand
TGCAGAAAAAAGCAGCCCAGGCTGCGCACGAATAATCGTCACCGAACTTCGCAAATCCTGCGATCTCTACCAGGATGGCACAGCAGAGAATGTATGTCAGGTGTTGTGGCCCTGGAACCGTGACTCACGGAACGAACGTATGTTCAGCTCTTTTCCTGCTCTGCGCCCCACAGCCCTGCGCCCAGCGCTCCGGTCATGTCCGGATCCTCCGGGATAAGCAGCGTCTCACCTTCTTTCGTCCCTGTCTGTTCTGCTATTAAGCGGCGCATACAGGGGTTGTGTGCCACGCCACCAACAAAAACAATGGGCGGAGTCAGCCCGACCCGGTTGAGCATATTGGTTGTTCTGCGGGCTATGGACAGGTGCAGGCCCAAGGCAATGTTTTCAGGTTGCACGCCCTGGGCCATGAGTGATGTGGCCTCTGTTTCGGCAAAGACCGTACACATGGAATTGATAAGAGGAGGAGTATCACCGCGCAGGGCATAGCCCCCGAACTCCGTGATGGGGATCTGAAAAACCTGGGCTGTGTATTCCAGAAACTTGCCAGTGCCAGCTGCGCACCGATCATTCATCTCAAACTTGCCCACACGCCTGCCAGGCAGCAGCGCAATGGCTTTGGTGTCCTGTCCGCCAATGTCCAGCACTGTGCGCGCTGTTGGGAAGAGCCAGGCCGCACCCATTGCGTGCGCTTTGATTTCTGTAATGGTTTCTACCGGAAAGCCCAGGTCCATATCCTGAACAAGTCTGCGTCCATATCCAGTGGCCACGGCGTGTCTGGGGGCAAGGCCGCGCAAGAGATCGCGTACCTGGGCCACAGGGTTAAAGGTAGTGGAAGCCCGGCGTTTTTCCACTACCTCCCCCTGGACAAGACCTATTATTTCAATAGATCTGGAACCAATATCAATGCCAAGAATCATTTCAGTGTTTCCAGAAACGCTTCAACACGGGTTTTGAGCTGTTCCACATCTTCCATTGAATAATCTGTTTCCAGGGCCATGCTGGGCATACCCAGGGCTGTAAGTCGTTTTTCCACCTTAATGCCTTCATGCGCATAGGGCTGACAGAACATGAGCGCATACTGAATAACTCCGTCAACCTTGAGATCTGAGACCATGCCTGCAATGTTGTCCAGACGTTCACTGTTGGGTGTGAAGCAGGCACAGTCAATTTTCATGTATCGATCAGCCAGGGCATCAAGCATTTCTTCCAGAGTCTGCCCTGTCTCGTCCACCATATCGCGGGTATTGCGAGTGCCGATGCAGGATTCTTCGCCAACAATAACAGCGCCTGAACTTTCAATGATATATGGCAGCTTCCAGTTGGGCACAGCCATGGGACAGCCAGACAGCATGACCCGGGGTGCACTGGCAGGAGCCACGCCATGCCCAGCCTTGATGCGCTCTTCAAGCTGATCGCAGAGTGTATTGATTGCGCCAGTAAAACGCACAGGGTCATCGTAAAAACAGACCTGGTTAATAAGCAGCACGTCACGACCAGAAATAGGAGCAGGCACAGCCGCTCTAAGGGCGTTCAGACGCTGCAGAGCGCGACGTCGGGCATTGACAGTTGTGATGGCCTTGGCCAGTTTTTCAGCAGTAATTTTTTTGCCGGTCAGTTCCTCAAGCTTGTGCATGTAGCGCAGTATTTCGGCTTTCCACAGTGTTCTGGCAGATTCTGTTTTGGTCTGGGGCACTTCCATGACATACATAGGGGCATGTTCAGCAAAAGCCTCGTAGGCTTTTTTCTTTCCGTCACAGGTGGTTTCGCCCACAATAAGATCACAGGACTCTGTATAAGGACAGAGCCTGGCCAGTTTGAAGCCGATAAAAGATTTGATCAGCGCGCAGGTATTGCGTGGCACCAGGGTTTCAGCAGCTTCGCGGCCTGCATCAGCTCCGGCGCACAGGCCGACTTGTACTGCATCCAGGGCCAGGGCCAGTTCCTCAGGAACAAAGACACAAAAGGTGCCGATGATTTTCCGGCCCTGGGCTTTGGCATCCTGCAGTTCCTTAATGCGCAGGCCATGTACTTCAGACAGGACAAAATCCAGGTATTCCATGCCCTGCAGCCGTCCCTGCTGACTCATATAGATGTCGCCGTAAAATTTCCCAAGCACAGATAACAGGCCGTCATGGGCGGCCAGGTCCAGATTCAGATGTTCCCACATTTCCCGGTATGTGTCGTTGCTCATAGCTGCCTCCTGCATACGCATAAATTTTACTATTTTTGCAGCAAAACAACCTCAAGATCAAATTGATATGCCAAATTGATACGGCGCATTCAGATTGGATATACCAATAGAAAGATATTTTTGGCTACGGGATAGCTACAGAAAAAGACCTGTGCTATGCTGTGTTCATGAAAATACTGCACATCCTGAGTCAGAAACCAGATTTTACCGGAAGTGGGAAATACGTACAGGAAATGATCCTGCAGGGACGGGCCAAAGGGCATGAGCTTTTTCTTATGGCAGGAGCTTCGGCAGATTTTGAGCTGCCAGCTGTACTGCAGCCCTGTCAATGTCGGCTGGTGCGTTTTGATGGCCTGGATATTGGCTTTCCCATTATGGGCATGAGCGATGTCATGCCCTACCCAAGCAGTATCTGCTCTGCCCTTACTCCAGCCCAGATCAATGAATACAAAGCTGTTTTCGCTAAGAACATTGCCAGGGCCGTAGCTGATTTTGCCCCGATATTATTCACAGCAATCATTTGTGGATGGTCACAACCCTGGCGCGAGAGGTTGCTCCAGATATTCCGCTGGTGTGCACCTGTCATGGATCATGTCTGCGGCAACATCGCCTGTGTCCTGGCCTGGGCCAGTCGCTTCTTGGCCAGTTGCGCGGCATTGACCAGATAATTGCCCTGTTTGAACAGCAAAAGCAGGAAATCACCGCTCTTCTGGGTATTGAGGCCAGCCGCGTGCATGTGGTCAGCGGCGGATACAATGAACTGTGTTTTTACACAGAAGAAAGCGATAAAAAATCTGCAACCGTTAATCTTGTGTACGCTGGTAAACTTGATTCTTCTAAAGGCGTTCCCTGGCTGCTGCGCAGTCTTAAACAAGTGCAAGGCCCCTGGCGTCTGCATCTTGTGGGAGCAGGCAGCGGCTCACAACGGGAACTTTGCCTGCAGCTTGCATCTGAGCTGGGCGACAAGGTGATTGTGCACGGAATCCTTACTCATCAGGAATTGGGTGCATTGATGCGCTGCTGCGACATTTTTGTGCTCCCTTCTTTTTTCGAGGGATTGCCGCTGGTTCTGCTGGAAGCCCTGGCCTGCGGGTGCGCTATTGTAACGACAAACCTGCCCGGCGCTCAGGAATTATTTGGACCACATCCTCCGCCCATGGTGCGCCTGGTGGAATTACCCCCCTTAGAAACAGTGGACAAACCCTATGCGGCTGATGAGCCCATGTTGGAGCAGCGCCTGGCCAGCGCATTGCGGGCAAGTATCCATGATGTGCGCAGCGGAGAGAGTATAAACAAAGAGTATGTGTGCACGCTGACCAATGAATATGGCTGGAAAAGTATTTTTTCCAGGATTGAGGCTGTTTATAACCTGGCCCTGAAAAGCAGACAGGCAAATAAAATTTTGTAAACAGAGTTGGTTAGGAAAAATACGGCATATCCTGCCCTCTGTGGCCTGTATGTTTCCTGCCTCGCAATCAGCAGCATCTCTACAGCCCTTCAGCACAATAAAAAATTGCCTGTAAAAACCGCTTGTTACTATTCCATAAAAAAAGCCCCTGTAATGGGGCTCTTTCTGTTTTGTACGGCAAGAAAAGGACAGATTAAAACTTGTATCCCACAGACAAACCGACCATGTGCGCATCAGCATTGTCAATTTTACCTTTAAGGACGCCATCCTGAGGACGTGCCTTGATGTCGCGATCCATGATCATCAGGTAGGTGTAGTTAACGTCCACAGTCCAGTTATCCCAGTGAAAACCCAGGCCTCCGTTTAGCAAATGGCGATCATTGGCCGGAACCATGTAGTCAATAGTGCCATCACGCAAGGGAGACTGATCAAAAACATATCCTGCACGCAGATCAAGCCAATCCAGAGCGGCATATTCCACACCAATGTTAAAACGCCAGACATCACGCCAGTTTTTGCTTTGGGAGGTCACATCCTTCAGGGACATGGTCGCGCTGTCAAAAATAACAGGATCACCATAATTGATGGTCAACTCATCGTACGAGCTCCACAAAGTATAAACAGCTCCCAATTCAACACTTAGCTTGTCCGTAGGATACACTGCCACGCCAAAAGCAAACGAATCAGGCAGAGTCACTGTGCCGCTGGCCGTGGTATCCTTAAAGGCAGCGCCAGGCAGGGGCAGGCCTGCAGGGCGGGTAAAGTCTGCATCGCCTGTAACCTTCATGTTAACAGGGCTGCGATAGGACAAGCCAAGTTTGGCGTATTGGCAGGGCTGATAATGCAGAGCCAGATTCAGGCCATAGCCCATGCCATCAGCATCTAAATGCACATCGCCATCAGGCAGGGGAGCAAAGGGCAGCTTTTGTTTTTTGGAAAAAGTCAGATACATGGCTTCAACGCCAAAAGCAGCAGAAAGTTGATCTGTAACCTTGACTGCCACGTTGGGGTTAAAGGACACGGACTGAATAATTGCTTCATATGAATTGTAACGGCCTGGCCATTTTTCATCAATAACTGAACCAAGTCCAAAGCGGGAAAAAGCTCCCAGGCCAACGGTGTAGCGGTCATTAACCTGCCAGGTGGCATAAAAATGCGGTGGTATCCACAAGGCATCTGAGTCTGACTTGGTCCATGTGTCGTTGGTTTTGATGTCCATGACTGGATGAATCGCAGTAAAACCGCCCTGAACCTGCACGCCTTCTAACTGAGTGATACCGGCAGGGTTGGAGGCCAGTGCCGATGGGTCATCAGCCCGGCCAACAGTAGCGCCGCCCAGAGCATTACTACGGGCGCTCCATTCATAAATGCCAAAGCCCGCAGCAGCACATATCTGTGCGGAAAAAAGAACCAATACGCAGGCAAGAATCCATGATTTAGGCCGAGTGTGCATGTACAAAATCCCCCTAGGATACAAATTTTTCGTCTGACATTGCGTTGCCGGAAGCATGAAGTGTACGCTCAATGTCATAAACATGGTGTGGCTAAAGGAAGAATTGTTGCACGTCAAGACCTGGGAAAAATCTTTTTATGTATGGAAATACAAAGATATTTTTTTATGAATATCTTGCACAGTATGTATAGAGTGGATACGCAAAGGTGGTGAAAATATGGTGGACGCCGTGCCTGTGGGAAGCTACAAATCAGGCCGGAGCCAGCCTGGAGATCAGGCTCTTTAGTTTGTAGTGACAAAGAGGAGATCAGCGTGAGTAAAGGTACAAAAGAACGTATTCTGGACGCAGCCAAACGTTTATTTGGCGAATTGGGTTATGCAGAAACGACATACAAGCGTATTGCTCAGGATGTGGGTATTGCAGATGGATTAATTGCCCATCATTTTGGCAGCAAGGAACATTTGTTTCAACTGGTTGAACTGTCTATTTTGGAGGCTTTACTTCAGCAGGTAGAAGAAAGTTTTTATTATGCTTCAGACGGACTGGGGCGTACACTTAATTTTGCTAAATGTATTCTCAAGTTTTCCACGCTGCCAGACTCTGGATTTTTGACATTATTGCGTTGTTCTCCATTTTTAGTCCAGACAACAACTGGCGATAATTCCGAAATTCTGGGACAGTGTGCTCAGGTTGTGCATAAAATGCTCGACTGTCTGCGTCAGGGCATATCTGACGGCACTATCCGGGCGGACCTCCATCCGGAGCTGGCTGCCAGCGTAATTTTTTCCACAGTGTTTGGCTCAACCCGGGCCAGACTTCTGGTCAGTGAAAATCTGTTAGGACTGAATTTTTCTGAAGAATTTTATCCTGAAATCATTCACATCTTGCGCAAATACCTGCAAGCTGAACAGGGCTAATCATCATCGGGCCTGGTTATGGCATAGGCGACCAGGCAGCCAAGCGCAAATCCGCCAAGTGTAATCC
>JAAYGZ010000345.1 GCA_012727515.1 Desulfovibrionales bacterium | reverse complement strand
CTGCCTTGTTGATTAACATATCAGCCGCCATATACCGTTCCCCGCTGCTTGATATCTGCCAATATTCCTGCCCTGGCTTCGTCCAGCCGGAGTTTTTCGTTCAGGATAAAGGTCTCGTACAGTGCGGCCTGGCTGTCGGCTGCCCACCAAAGCTGGCCTGTGGTGATGACCTGATACTGCATCACGGTGGACGCTGCGCGCAAATCAAGCAGGTCAACCGGACAGCCGCAAATATCTTCCAGCTCGCCCGCCAGTTCAAACAACACTACCGTATCAGCGTACCCGGCCACCAGCACTGCCAAATCCAGATCGCTGTCTGCCCTGGCCATACCGGTGATGCGGCTGCCAAAGGCATACACCGCAAGCAGATTCGGAATGTGCGTTTGTAGAAGCTGGAGGATTAGGGTGATATTCATGGTTTTAATGGCTATTTGTCGTGTTCATGCGTTGCCCCAGTTTTCCAGCATGCTGACCCATTCATTGAACAAAGGGCATTTTTCCCGTATGGCATCCATGCCTATAGTCTCAGCTATCAATGGGCCGTGCTCAACTTTCGAGTATGTGCCAGCTGGAAAAATTTCCAATATTCTCTTGGATGGTGCTGTTTCCGGACTATCATTAATATCTTCCGGATTGGTAAATTCAGCTGCAATCGCATGCAGTTGTTCCCGGGTAACTGCGCTCCAGCCATCAGTCACCCATTCAAAAGCATCCGGGTCAGTAAAGAGCAACCCTTCAAATTCGTGCATTTGTAAATAAGGCAAAACACGCTGCATATCGTAATTCTTTATTTTCTTACCAATGCCCTCATGAACTGCCTGTGCAACCTCTTGACTGGTACGCCCTTTACGATCCTGAAAACCATAAAAATCTACCAGCGTAGTGATGCGATCCGCATGGTGATACTGTTTAGAGATTAAGTTTACCAAGCGCTCCACCGTTACCCGCCCACCGCGTTGATTTCCGGCGCGGGATTGTAACAAGACTGGAAAAACAGAAACCTTATTGTCCTGACGAAATAGGAATGGGGCAAGACAGGATTTAACAAACTCAACCTCTGTATGACCTTCACACACGACACAAATTCTGATCATTCCATGCCTCCAACCGCCTGCGTCAGCCAGATATCAGAAAGTTGATACTCATCATTCAACCAGTCCTGATATTCCGCCTGAGATAGGCTACGCAGCTGTGTTTCGCCATCATTGGCACTGGAAATAATAATGTTTTCCAGCTCAAAACAATCAACAAGGCAGGGTGACTGGGTTGCGATAAAAATTTGCCATTGCCGTGACAAGCGTTTGAACATTTCGGCAACAAAGCTGATTGCATGTGGATGCAAGCCCAGCTCGGGTTCATCAAAAAACATCACATCGGGCAGGCGTGCAGGTGGCAAATTCAACAGGGTCAGCAAGCAAAAAAGGCGCAAAGAGCCATCCGATGTCAGGTGTGAGCCAAATACCTTGTCACTTTGGTTACCCGACCAGCGCAACAGCACCTTGCCCGCAACTGCTTCCAGTACAAAGTCCCCAAACACAGGTAGCACGCGACGAACTTGCCTGACGATTAGCTCATACCGT
>JAAYGZ010000030.1 GCA_012727515.1 Desulfovibrionales bacterium | reverse complement strand
GTCCCTATGCTCTGGACAATGCCATTTGTGAGCAGGCTGCACGGCACAAAGGCATTACTGATCCACTGGCAGGCAAGGCTGATATTTTACTGGCTCCAGACCTGGCCGCAGGCAATATTTTCTATAAAAGCCTTATGTATTTTGCCCAGGCCCGGTCAGCAGGGGTGGTCATGGGCACCAAAGCCCCGGTGCTGCTTAATTCCAGAGCAGATTCTCACGCAACCAAAATCAATTCCGTGGCCCTGGGCATTTTGATCAGTGCCTGGCAGGACCAACAATGAACGCGCGTGTCCTGGTCATCAACCCTGGCTCCACATCCACAAAAATTGCTGTGTTTGCTGGAGACGCGCCTGTGTTTGTGGATACCTTACGCCACCCAGCCCACGAACTGTCCGTGTTTTCCCATGTTATGGAGCAGGAAGAATTTCGTGCAGGCCTTATTTTTCATGCTCTGCAAAAACATGATCTGGCCATCCATGACATGCAGGCTGTTATTGGCCGGGGCGGGCTTATGCGGCCCATTCCTGGTGGAGTTTATGCTGTAAACCAGGCCATGCTTGATGATCTGCGCTCGTGCGCCTATGGCGCTCATGCCTCAAATCTTGGGGCAATCCTGGCTCATGCCCTGGCTGCTCCTCACGATCTGCCCTGCTATATTGCTGACCCTGTTGTGGTGGATGAACTTGGGCCTCTGGCCCGCTATTCCGGACACCCGGATATTGTCCGCCGCAGTATTTTTCATGCCTTAAACCACAAGGCCGTGGCCAGGCGCGTGGCGGCAGAACTGGGACAGCCCTATACGTCTTTGCGCCTTATTGTTGCTCATCTTGGTGGCGGCATTTCTGTAGGTGCCCATGATCATGGCCGGGTTGTGGATGTTAATAATGCTCTGGACGGGGATGGCCCCTTTTCTCCTGAACGCGGCGGAAGCCTGCCCGCAGGCCAGGTTGTTTCGTGGTGCTTCAGCCCAGGAGCACAGGAGCAGGACATCCGCCAGCGCATTACTGGCCACGGCGGATGTCTGGCCTATGTGGGCACCACCAGCGGCATGGAAATCTGCCAGCGCATGAATGCGGGTGATGCCCAGGCCAATGCAGTTCACGCAGCCATGGCCTATCAGGTGGCCAAGGAAATCGGGGCCATGGCCACTGTGCTTGCCGGGCAGGTTCAGGCCATTATTGTAACTGGCGGGCTGGCTTTTGATCCTGTTCTGGTTCAGCGCATTCGTGAGCGCGTGGAATTTCTGGCCCCGGTCTTTGTCTGCCCTGGAGAAGATGAAATGACTGCTCTGGCCCAGGCCGCGACACGGGCTTTGCGCGGCCTGGAACCTGTGCTCCCGTATCCGCCAGCAGGTTAGAGCAGAGTTTTTTCCTGAACCCGCTCGCTGGTGCTGCCATCTCTGCCCACTACCACTGTCCGCCAGGGAATATCAGCCCCGCTGGTGCGCAAAGCCTGGCTTACAATACGTGACATGCCCGCGCAGCACGGCACTTCCATTTCCAGGACCGTAATATCAGCAATAGGGTTGTGCTGAAAAATTGCGGCCAGGCGCTCAACATAGCTTGGCGCGTCATCAAACTTGGGGCACCCCACCAATACAACCCGCCCTGGCAGAAATTCACTGTGAAAAGCCGGAGTTGCCACCGGGCAGCAATCCCCGACAATGAGCAAGCGCGCATTGTGCAAAAACGGGGCATGCGGCGGAACAAGACGAATCTGCACTGGCCAGTGGGACAGGGTTCCGGCCTGGGACGCAGGAACATTGGCCTGGGCACAGGGAGTTATGGTCTGCACCTGAGCAGATGGACATCCTCCAGCCCCAGGGTGAGCAGGAGCAACTCCGCCCATGCGCCGCACATATTCCATGGCCGCTGCCTCATCAAATGCTTCAGCCTCGCGCTCAACAATGGTCAGCGCTCCTTCCGGGCAATGGCCAATGCACGCGCCCAGGCCATCACAATACATATCGCGCACAATTCTGGCTTTGCCATCAATAATGGCCAGGGCCCCTTCAGCGCAGCCCGGAATACACAACCCGCAGCCAGTACATAAGTCTTCATTAATTTCGATAATTTTTCTCAGCATATTCAATCTCCTGCATGTAATTATTAACCAAGGACAAACGGGTTCATTTGATGAGCGCGACCAAAATGCGGCGGACGGCAGGACATGGCAACCTGGAAGTTATTGCCTGCTGTAATCACTACGCCCCTGCTTGTTGATTTACAGATATACTGCACGGCCTGCAGGAGCTTTGACCCAGGTCAAAAAGTGTACCTTGTCACACAAGCCAGTATCACCGTGCAATTTCAGGAGATTATACATACACAGCAAGAGCAAAAATACAGATGCGGCCAGGCTCTTGACAGCGCACCATAGAATGCCACTATACGGCCATGCACAGCAAACACCGAAAAACTCTCACCGCAATCTTTTCAAGCCCAACGCCCAAAACCATGGCATGGGCTGATATTGAAGCTCTTTTGCTGGCGCTTGACTGTAAAATTCTTGAAGGTGACGGATCACGCGTCAGGTTTATACGAGATGATGTCGTAGGATATTTTCACAGGCCGCATCCAAAAAAGGAAGCCGCACCGTATCAGATTCGGGACGCCAAAACATTCCTGACCAAGCTGGGAGTAGAACCATGAATAACACCATGATATATAAAGGCTATACCGCTATTGTCGGTTTCAGCGCCGAGGATGAATGTCTTGTCGGGCATATTGCCGGCATCAATGATGTGCTTGGCTTTCATGCAGATTCTGTTGATGAAATCCGCAAGATTTTTCACGAAACCATTGATGATTATCTTGCCACATGCGCCCAGATTGGCCGTGAACCAAACAAACCCTATTCCGGAAAAATTACATTGCGCCTGCCCCCGGAACTGCATGCACAGCTTGCCGTGCAGGCCGAAGCCAACGGCAGCAGTCTGAATAACTGGCTGGTGTCTGCACTTAGTCAGTCCGTTAGCCACTGCCCGTAAAACTAGCCCCACGAATGTAGGCAGGAGATCCAGGAGAGGTGTCGTGTTGCAGGATTTTCCTGTCAGGGAAAATAACGCTGCCTCAGTGTCTGCTCAGGAGTTTTTTCTGGCCCGCTCTTCATCAAAGCGGATGTCATACTGTTTGAGCTTGCGGTACAGGTAGGTACGCTCCAGGCCGATACGCTCGGCAAGGCGAGAAACATTACCCTCTGCGGCAATGATATTGCGACGCAGAAACAGGTCTTCAAACTGAGCGCGGGCTTCCTTGAAATCTGTCATGTCTAAAAGATCACACACTGCCGGAGAGTGATCCTCAGGCGTGCGACAGTGTTTTTTGGGTTCAGCGTGCACTGTGCTCAGGTATTCTGGCGGCAACATGGATGGCGCAACAGTTTTGCCCGGATAGAGAATAAACAGCCGCTCCACAAAATTTTTCAACTCGCGCACATTTCCGGGCCAGGCATAGCTTTGCAGCACAGCCATGGCTTCAGGGCTGAAGCGCACAGGACGCGAGCCCTGCTTGGCCACCAGGCGCTGAGAAAAAAAATCAATCATGGCTGGTATATCTTCAGCTCGTTCACGCAGCGGGGGCATGACCAGGGGAAAAACATTGAGGCGATAAAATAAATCAGCCCGAAAGCGCCCTTCAAGCATTTCCTGGTTCAGATCTTTGTTTGTGGCCGCAAGAACCCGCACATCAACATGCAAAGTCTTGTGCCCGCCAACACGTTCAAAACGCTGTTCCTGCAAGATCCGTAAAATTTTGGCCTGAGTTTTCAGGCTCATGTCACCAATTTCATCCAGAAAAAGCGTACTTTTGTCTGCCAGCTCAAAACGTCCTTTCTTGGCCTTGTCTGCGCCGGTAAACGCTCCTTTTTCGTGACCAAAAAGTTCAGATTCAATAAGCTCTTCAGGGATAGCCGCACAGTTTACGCAAATCATTTCACGTTCAGCACGAGCACTTGCCATATGAATGCTTCGCGCTGCTATTTCCTTGCCTGTCCCGTTTTCTCCAGAAATCAGTACCCAGGTATCTGTAGGCGCTACCTGCAAAATAACCTCACGCAAACGAGTGATGGTTTCAGAGGTTCCTGTAATCCGTGGCGGGTCTTCAGCGTGAATACGTGAGCGCAATTCCCTGTTTTCACGCTTTAAGGCAGATACTTCCAGGGCCTTGTCCGCTGTCATCAGGATAGTGTCCAGGGACAGCGGCTTTTCTATAAAATCAAAGGCCCCGTTTTTAAGAGCCGTAACTGCTGTTTCCACATTGCCATGTCCGGAAATCATTACCACCGGAATGTCCAGGCCACGTTCTTTGAGTTCAGCAAGCACTGTCAGGCCATCCATTCCTGTCATCCAGATATCTAAAAAAATAAGGTCAATATCATTGTCCTGTGCAGCGCGCAGGCCTTCTGCTCCGGACGCAGCTTCTGACACCACAGCGCCCTCGTCTTCAAGAATGCCGCGCAGCGAAATACGAATATCAGGCTCGTCATCAATGATTAAAACAGAGGCATTTTCAAGCATGGACATCACTCCGGACAGAAGGCAGTTCAAGAATAAAGGTGGTGCCCCCAGGCTCATGGGCTTTGACGCGCACATGGCCATGATGATCCGTGATAATGGATTTAACAATGGCCAGGCCCAGGCCGCTTCCTCCACGCTTGGTGGAATAATACGGTTCAAACATGCGCACCTGCTCTTCTGGCTTAATGCCTGGGCCATTATCACGAATTTCAATATAAATTCGCCCTTTACGAGAGCGCGTGTATAACTCAGCTTCAACCCTGCCGCCCTCTTCATGGCCCAGGACTTCAGCAGCATTCAGAAAAATATTAAAAAATGTGCGTTTCATAGCTTCCGGGTCAAGCATGGTCCAGGCTTCTGGCTCAGTGCGCACCCGCCACTGAATATGAGTATGGCTGCTGGAAAAAACAGCCACTGTTTCACGCAACAGAGGCACAAGATCAGCCCGCACCAAGGTCACTTCAGGCAGTTTGGCAAAAGCGGAAAACTCATGCACCATTTCCTGTAAATGTTCAACTTGCTTGACAATAAGCCCTGTGCATTGACGAAAAACAGGGTCTGCAATGTCTTCGGCAAACTTGCGCTCCAGGCGCTCGGCAGAGAGCTTGATAGGTGTAAGTGGATTTTTAATCTCATGGGCAATGCGCTGGGCCACTTCTTTCCACGCATCTAAACGCTGCATTTTTTCCAGTTCGGAAATATTTTCAAACACAGCCAACATACCACTTTGCTGGCCTTCTGCGTCCATCAGGGCCACAATATTAACTAAAAGTTTAAGGGGCTGGCCCTGGATATTCAACTCAAGACGGCGCTGCCACTGAAATCCTGGACTGCTGTAGAGCAACTGGGCCACTTCCTCTATGAGTTCCTGATGCTCCGGACCTAAAATATCCAGGGCTGACTGCCCAAGTAAATGCGCTGCTTCCACGCCCACAATGGCCCCTGCAGCCTTGTTCATGGTCGTGATATGCCCGCTGCGATCCAGGGACACAACTCCAGCCGTGATATTTTCCAAAATTGCCTGTACATACTGATTGTTGGACGCAAGCTCCCGGTTTTGTTCTTCCAGACTTTGCTTGGCCTGAGTCAGCCTGTTCTGGCTTTGCTCCAGATCAGCGGCCATGGTATTAAATGACTGGACCAAAAGCCCCAGCTCATCCTGCGAGTCGTCCACCAGGCGCACCGCAAGATCGCCCCTGGCAATGCGCTGCGTGCCTGCGGCCAGGGCCTGAACAGGACGGCTTATTTCCTTGGCCAGACGAAAACCAAACCAGGTTGCCCCCAGCAGAATAAGCAGGGTCATCAGGCCCAGAACCATGTACAAGGTCATTTTTACTGGATATTTAAGAGTACGTAATTGCTTGTACTCTCGCACTCCCTGGGCAATCTGTTCCAGCCTGGCCAAAATATCCCGCCCTACAGTATCTCCGGCAATAACATACCCAGCCCCTTGATTGCCCAGGGGCAAAATACCCACCACCACATCTTCTTTTTTGCCTGTCCACAACGTGGCCCAGTACTCCTGGGAAGTGTCTATATCTTCCCAGGGCACTGTTTCCAGCACTTCCGGCCATATTTTTGCCCATGCTGGTTCAGCCTGCCAGGCCAGTTCTTGACGTGCAGGAGAAAACACACCGACCAGGGTCAAGCCATATTCATTTTTTTTGCTGCGCAAAACGTTTTCCAACTCACGTCCACCCTGCGTGAGCTGTGCCGGGCGCAACTGGGCCACAATGCCCCTGGCCTGGACTTCAAGTGCATCTTCAGCAGCAGCATAGAAATCCTGCCCAATACTCAGGGCCTGGTCCATGGAAGTTTCAACTTGTGCCTGAAACCAATAATCCACTGAAGTGCGCACAAACCACAGGGCAATAAAAAACATGATCAGTGTGGGTACCAAAGACAAGGTCACAAAAACGCCGACAAGCCTGGCCCGTAGCCCTGAGCCGACAATACGTCTTCGTCGCTCAAGAAAAAGCTTGATAACATTACGTAAAACTAAAAAAAGAACGAGAATGAGGAGAATAAGATTAAGGTTAAATAAACCAAAAAAAAGATAGGAACTCACTCCCAGAAGACGCAGTTCAATCCAGGTCAGGAAAAAAATAAGAACAACACCCACACCGGCCAGCACAATTTCGCGCTGTCGTTTTTTACGTTCCCGGGTGGAACGCAGGTGTGCGGGAATACCTCGTTTAGCATCCATGCCTGGCTCCACAGGGCCTAATATTCCACCTCTAACTCATACACGGTTTCTGGAAGCAGGTCCTGGTTGATAAAGAAAAGAGGTTTGCTGGCCCATTGGGTGCCATTGGTACGGGCAATTTTAAAGGACACACGCAGCAGATAGATATTGTTGCGCCTGACCTGCTCCCATTCAAGCAAAGGCATCGTTAAACCACGCCAATACCGGTTCAGCTCTGCTGCTAATTGAGCAAAGGCAAAGGTATGCGTACCTCGCGCATCACTGACCGTACACTCCCTGGCCATGGTATTGCTCGTCAATGTACACGTATAACTCGTTGTGCCTAAAAATTCATTCCACAGAGCAGGCCTGCGGCGCACAATCTCTGCCTCACACACAATATCAAAGGCTCCATCACTTTGCAGAGCATCAAGCAGCGGAGCTGCGTCTATAATTTCTATATTAAAGCCTACAGACAAGGCTCCGTCACGATTATCCACACCCAAATTAGTTAAGGTAACAAAAGAAGATGCAAGCAAGCATGAGGGATAACAGGCAAGCACAAAAAGAACTGTGAAGATATTGAATTTTATTTTTTTGTATACCATGTGACACGAATTATATACATGTAAAAAATCTTGGATTTCTGTGTCGAATTTTCGCATGAGGCACTGACACAATGCAGACAACCTGGCGGCCTGCAAAAATACATAGGCTGCACAGGCCATCAGCAGGCTGATAGTCTAAGGTATAGTATTTGACAACCAGAGACATGGGAGGACAGTTGCATGAAACTCAATGAACACAACAGCAAACGTCTGTTTCAGGAAGCAGGCCTGCCTGTGCCTGAAGGAATTTTGCTGACAGAAAACGATCCCCTTGATGCCCCCTTTGCCCTGCCCTGGGTCTTGAAAGCCCAGGTTTTGTCTGGTGGCCGTGGCAAAGCAGGAGGAATCCAGGTGGTGGAAACACATGAGCAGGCCCGGAATCAGTGGGCCGAACTTTTGAACCTGACCATCAGGGATGAGCCTGTCCGTCTGGTGCGCATTGAACCAAAAGCAGCGTTTGTGCGTGAACTTTATTTGTCCGTTGCGGTCAACCGTGCCCAGAAATCCATCTGCATTACTGCCGGGCGCATGGGTGGCGTGGACATTGAATCAGCAGCGCCTGAAACAATTCTGGTTGAGCATGTGGATATAGATGCTGGCCTGCAGCCCTTTCAGATTCGTAATCTTTTTTTCCACCTGGACCTGCCGCCAGACCTGGGCAAACCCTTTGCAGCCCTGCTCGAAACGCTCTTTGCCCTATGCCTGCGCCATCGCCTGCTGCTGGCAGAAATCAACCCTCTGGTGCTCACGCCAGACAATACCCTGCTTATTTTAGATGGTAAGGTTGAATGTGATGACCACCAGGTCAGCCTTGATCCTGACCTTAATCGCTTTTTTGAACCAGCCCACATGCGGCCAGAAGAAATTCAGTCCAGAGCTGCGGGTTTAAGTTTTCATTCGCTGGACGGCTTTGTGGGCCTCATGGTCAATGGGGCCGGGCTGGCCATGGCCACCATGGATATTTTAAACCATGAAGGCCTGGAAGCAGCCAATTTCCTGGACCTGGGCGGTGGGGCTGATGTGCAGGCCATGCGCACAGCCATGGATATTCTTTTTCAGGATGCCCGTGTTTCCATGATTTTTATCAATATTTTTGGTGGGATTCTGTCCTGTGAAAAAGTCGCCCAATCCATGCTGGAGGCCTTAAACAATACTGCGCCCCAAAAACCTGTTATTGTGCGTTTTGCAGGTAACAGCGCTGCCCAGGGCCTGGCCCTGCTGCGTGATTCAGGTCTGTCCAATTTATTTCTGAGCTCAGACTTTACTTCGGCCCTTGAATTTTTGCACATGCACAAGGCTGGCCGCTGTTCGTCCAAAACCTACAGCTCGGTTATGCCCCCTTCACCATTGGCCAGACCTGTCCGCTACCGCGAAACCAATCGCCCTTTTCCCCTGCCAGAGGATTGTCGCATCGTTGTCCAGGGCATTACAGGCAAACAAGGCCAGCTTCATTGCAGATTAATGCAGGAATATGGCTCGCACATTGTAGCAGGCGTTACTCCGGGCAAAGGCGGTCAGCAGGTGCTTGGGGTTCCTGTTTTTAATACAGTACGAGAAGCAGCCCTTTCCATGCGTCTGGATGCGTCCATTATCTTTGTGCCTGGCGCCATGGCTCCAGATGCTGTGCTGGAAGCTGCGGCAGCGGGAATTCCCTGGGTTATCTGCATTACGGACGGCATTCCACAACAGAACATGCTGCGCGCCCTGCAGCGGCTACGCGGCACCAACACGCGGGTCATTGGGCCTAATTGTCCGGGCCTGGTTCTTCCAGGGCACACTAAAATAGGCATTATGCCTGGCGATATTTTTCTGCCAGGCCCTGTGGCTGTTTTTTCCCGTAGCGGCACCCTGACCTATGAATGCGTCAATATCCTTACCCAGGCTGGTATTGGGCAATCTGTCTGTGTTGGCATTGGCGGGGACCCTTTTATCGGCACCTCGTTTACACAGCTTTGTTCCCTGGTGCGTCATGATCCACAAACCAAGGCAGTCGTGATTCTGGGAGAAATTGGCGGTACAGCCGAAGAAGAACTTGGGGCCTACATGCGGGAAACGGGCTTTGAACTCCCTGTTTTTGGATTTATTGCTGGTCAGACCGCGCCTCCTGGCAAACGCCTGGGCCATGCAGGGGCAATTCTGGAACAAGGCGGAGGCGGCATTGAAGTCAAGCTCAGGGCCATGGCAGCAGCTGGATTTCAACTGGTGCCCAACCTGCACCAGATTGCCGAAGAAGTGGCTCGCGTACTGTAAATCTGCTTAACGCTGCAAAAAAAAACAGAGCAGGCACAAATTTTTCATGTGCCTGCTCTGCAAGATGCCAACCACAGCCTGCAATATACTTATGCCAGGAACATGCCCTGGCTGTAAATGTCCACAGACTGTCCATTTTTAAGCACAGCAGTCACTGTTTTGGGTTCGGTATTCACAAGATCCCAGTGCAGGGCTGAATCATTAAAGCCCAATTCTTTTTTCCGCTCTCCCACCAGCTCAGCCGGATCTCCATCATAGGTATCTGCATACGATGCGCCCACAGCCACATGACAATTGCCATGCTCGCCCCCAAAATTTTCATCAAATAATGTATGGGCCATAAAGGCATTGATCTGGGAAAAACGCTTGTCAGTCAGGGAAAATTCACCCAGCCGGCACGCGCCAGGGTCCATTTCAAGTTGCGAGCGCACAAATGCCTCGCCCTGGTCAGCGCCTACAACCTGAGCCTGGCCGTCAGTAAATTTCAGGGTCACCCCACTGACCAGATTACCATTGCGGTATGAAGGCTGGTCAGCATGATAAACCCCTTGGGTATGGCGAAAATCCGGAGAGAGAAAAAGTTCAAAACTGGGGATATTATGTCCGGAAACACCAATCCATTTGCGTTGTTCGCCCGGATAAATCCGCAGGTCCGTGGACGCAGAACGCACGTGATAGTAGTGTACATCCATGCTGTTAAGCCAGTCTTTTACTTGCTGAGCATTGCCAAAAATCTGTTCCCATTCCGCAACAGGATCTTCCCGGTCCAGATATGTGGCCTGGATAATCTGCTGGGCATAGGCTTGTTCGCTCATATTCGCGGCCTGCGCCAACACCGGGGTGGGCATAAGGCACAGGGTCCAGCCAAATTGCAGAACAGCTTCTCTGGAATCTAAAATATCGCGCAGATACTTGCGGGCCAGAGCCACTGTAGCGATTTTTTCCGGCGCAATGGAGCGCAAATGCGTAATGGAATCAGGAGCAAGCAGGGAAATAAGACCGTCAAGTCGTTCGTACAGTTCCTTGTCTCCAGGCACGCTAAAGGCCAGCTGGTCCTGCCCTGCCCCGCTGTAAAAACCTTTTTCCAGACCGCTTGGCGGGATAATGCGCACCACAGGGTTAAGTCCGTGCTCAAGAACAACTGCCTGCACTTTTTCCGCAAGTGGCAGGGCCGCAATATCTGTACGCACCAACACTATTCCGCCTGGGCTAAAGGGCGTGACGCGAGCCTTCTGCATTCCCCAGAACAGCACCTGTGCATATTTTTCCAACTGAATATCTGTCAGCATAGTTCTCCCTACTGTTTGAGAGCACATCCAAGCAGATGCGCCCAGTGTTCTTTGTCATTGTGGTCAAAAATCATATTCAGATCAGGCTCCAGGCCCTGAGCATGTCGTTGTTCGCGGTACAGACCAAGGTATGATGCGCTGCTGGCATGGGCCGGATCAAGCCCCAAGGCAGTGGCTGTGCGCCCTATGAGTTCCGGGTCAGCCTCAATTTCTACAAAATGCCCCAGGGGCACAATGTCCAGATAGACCCTGGCTGCATCCAGATTCCAGACAGAACGAAATTTCTCATAGCGTGCATAACGCTCAAAGCCCAGACAGCGCAAAATCAGATGCATGTCCTGAGCTTCATGAACCTGGCACTCAATCTCGCGCATGGCCTTGACCCCAGGCACGCCCGGACCTGGCATTGGTTCCTTAAAGGTCAGGGTGGCATGGTCAGTGATACGCAGCCGCAGAATATGCCCATGTGTCTGTAATTCCTGGCCCCGGTCGTAAAGCGTGTTGCGCTCAAAATGCCAGGGCGTATGCACCTGGCCTATGGTCCGCAAACAATACTCTATGATTCGGCAATCATGGACCTGAAATTTTGCTTCCTGCTCCGCGCCCATAGGCCTACCAGAAATACCACAGCACCACTGGAGCCAGGGCTAAGCGGTACCAGGCAAAAGGCTGAAAGGAAAATCTGCTCACAATATGGATAAACCCACGAATAGCCACCAGGGCTGCAAGAAAAGCAACCCCAAACCCCACGCACAGCATCAGGGCCGCATCGCCGGAAAACAAATGCCAGTTTTTAAGCAGATCATAGCCAGTGGCCGCGCACATCAGAGGTACTGCGGCCAGAAAAGAATACTCTGTGGCAACCTTGCGTTCCACGCCCAAAACAAGCCCTCCCATGATGGTGGCAGCAGAACGCGAAAATCCTGGCCACAGGGCCAGGCACTGAAAACAGCCAATGCCCAGGGCAGTGCCCGGATGCAAGGCATTGCGGTGAAAAATTTTGGGCCGGATACCGCTGAATTCAACCGCCAAAATCCCGATTGCACCGGCAATAAGCGCTGCCGCAACAGTTTTGGGCGAGAACAGAAATTCTTTAATATAGCTGTGGGTCAGCAGACCCAGCAAGGCAGGTGGAAACGTGGTCAGCATCAATAAGAAAATACCATACACGCCACTAAACCGCTCTCTGGTGGGGCGCACCAGACTCCAGAATGTTCCCCGATACAGTACAAGCACTGCCAGAATAGCGCCAAGCTGGATAACAATGGCAAATGTTTCAGCCCTGGGACCAGTAAACCCAAGCAGATGCTCTGCAATGATCAGATGTCCGGTAGAGGATATGGGCAGAAACTCAGTCAGGCCTTCAATAATTCCTAATAAAACAGCAAGAGTAAGAGATGTCATAAGTGTATGTGCGCTAGAGGTGAAAAAAATACTTCTATTCCTGGCCCTGCACAGGGCACT
>JAAYGZ010000344.1 GCA_012727515.1 Desulfovibrionales bacterium | reverse complement strand
TTCAGAGGCTGCGCCCTTACCCAGGGGTGTAAAGAAACACGAAACGCCAAGTCGCCAGATGCACATCCTGCTGGTGGAAGATGATCGTATCAATTCTATTGCCGGAGCAGGGGTTCTGAAAAAGCTCGGGCACAGGGTAAGCACTGCGCGTAATGGACTGGAAGCCATAGAATCAGCCCGAACCACTCAGTTTGATTTAATTTTAATGGATATTCAGATGCCCATCATGGATGGGTTACAGGCTGCACAACATATCCGATCCTCCACAGACCTGGCATGTCCGCCTGATATCCCCATTGTGGCCCTTACTGCCCATGCTATGCGTGGTGAAAAAGACGTTTTCTTACAGGCAGGTCTTGATGCCTATGTAAGCAAACCCTTGCATCCAAAGGAATTGGAGCGGGTTATTACGTCTTTTATGCAATAATGCCTCTAACGCCTTTGCACTCGGTCATCGTGAAATGGGAGAGCCTTGTCGTGACACTTTCTTTTAGCGTGGCAGAAAGCTGAAGTTTATCGTGTGTGTTGTCCTATAATAAAACATGAGGAGGAAATGTGAAAAATCTGAAACTGGGTCTGAAGATTGGCATTGGTTTTGGAATTTTGATTCTGATTACCTGCGTTCTGGTTGGTATTACTGCTCTCAACATGCATACAGTGGTCGAAGATTCCACACGAGTCAGTGATGAGTACGCACCAGAGCTGGCATTTGTTTCTGATCTTTTGGACAATACATTTTTGTCCATGTCTGCTCTGACCCAATACGATCTCACCCGTGATGCTGCGTTTTTTCAAGATGGCCAAAAAGCTCTTGAAGCCATAGACGCGGCATTGGCTAAAGCCAAAGTGCATTTGGAAAAATATCCACGCCTTATTGCACTCCGTGAAAAATTGCCCAGTCTTTTGGAAAAGCAGGCAAGATACAAGGAAATTGCCCATGAAGCAGAAAAAATGATCAATCAACAAAATGGGCTTATTGAAACACAGCGTGCAACACTGCGGGAGTTTTTGAAGCAGGCTAATGAATGGCAAGTCAGCCAGACCGAATCCATGCATAAAGAGATTGCGCAAGGCGCTTCCCAAGAGCAATTGGATAGCCGTGTAGAAAAAATTATCCAGATCAGTACACTTATTAGTCTTGCCAATGAAGGGCGGGTTATTTTTTGGTCGGCATTTGCCCAGCGCGATCCAAAAATGCTTGAGCAAGCCTTCAGTATTATTTCTGAAATTACTGCCCTTTTAGATGCCCTGCAAAAAACCACTTCTCAGGAAGTGAATTTACGACAAATTGAAGCAATTCGCCAGGCAGCAGCAGACTATAAAAAGGCTGTTGAAGAAACGCTGGCAAATTGGAAAAAAACAGAAGAATTGGACGAGCAGCGCGAAAAAATAAGTGAAGAAGTTTTGGGACTTGCCGGTGACATTAACGATAGCGCCATGGAAAACAATATCAGCATTGCCCAACGCGCTGTTAACAGTCTGAATACCGCACAGCTTGTTCTGCTTGGCGGTTTGGTGGTGGCGCTTATTCTTGGCATTTCAGTAAGTATTATCTTAACTCGCGCAGTAACCGTACCAGTGGCCAAGGGCGTGGCATTTGCCCAGAAAATTGCTGCTGGTGATCTGACTGCCCAGGTGGATGTGGATCAAAAAGACGAACTGGGCATGTTAGCCCAGACATTGCGGGAAATGGTCGCAAAACTGCGTGAAATTGTCTCTGAAGTGCAATCTGCTTCAGATAATGTGGCTTCTGGTTCTGAAGAAATGAGCGCTTCCGCAGAACAGCTTTCCCAGGGAGCAACAGAGCAGGCCGCATCTGTGGAAGAAGTGTCGTCCAGCATGGAAG
>JAAYGZ010000343.1 GCA_012727515.1 Desulfovibrionales bacterium | reverse complement strand
GGCCAGGCATCCAGGGGCCAGTCAGCACGGACATAAGCGTCCAAAACAATGGCCAGCCACTGGCGCAATGGTTTGCTTTCCAAAATCATGACGACCTGATGACGGCCTGCATCAGTAAACGTCAATCGTACAGCCTGGTCAAAATAGGCCAGGTCCAGCACTGAGGCTACCCACTCGGCAGTATGTGCTTCTGTCTGAACCGGAGCTTCGGCCCTGAGGTCAGCCTTGGCAGCCTGTTGGGCAAAGCCAAGCAGAATATCTGCGCCAGGCGTAAAATCATACTGTTTTTCCAGCCAGTTTGTCAGAGACGGGACAAGGCGCTGCATCAGGCGCAAGGTCAGCCAGATAATAATACCCTGTCCTTGGTTATCCTGACCGGAGAGCCGAATGCGGTCTTCAAGTTCGTTGTACTGGGTGGTGATACGTTGCAGGATTTGCGGATTCATGCCTGAAGCTTTGTCTGAGGCCCAGAATTGTGTCAAGGGCGACCCGGAATGGAAAAATATATCCGGGCCGCTGTCTGCCAGAATCAGAGACGTACGGATTAAGGCGCTGTATCAGCCCATCCCTAAAAGGTTTTATTAAGGAACAGACCGACCATTTTTTCAATAGATGCTGCCAGTTCGAGCATCTCATCTGCCGGAATTTTGCGAATCAGTTTGTTTGTATCAGGTTCGCGTACCTCCACCTGTATAATCTCTGTGCTGTCATCAACAGAAAATTTCAGATTCACGCCACTGGATGCCATATAGGCTTCCATGGCCTCTGTTGCATGCTGAACAGTCTGCAAGGAAATATCTTCCGACTCCTCAGCATCATTTTTTGTGTCCGGCAGGCGTTGCTGCTGCTCTGGTGAGAATGTGAGCAGATCCACCTTGCGATGTTCCAGTGTGCTGGATTCGGCCTGGGAAAAATAATCAGGTGCCTCTGGGGCAATGGATGTGATGGTCATAAATATACCCTCCGTACTTGGGTGCGAACACTTTATCTATCGGCCAGAAAATCTAAAACTTTAGAGGGCGGAAAATTTGACCCTCTGGCCAGCCGTTCTGACGGATTTGAAAAATCTAAGTTTTTAACTTGCTGAAATTAAAAAATAAAATAAAGTTGGCATCATCTCTGCTTTGGCTGAGACATAACTGCTCAAGGAGGTAATCTCTTATGTCTTTGGTCATTAATCATAATATGATGGCATTAAATGCCGCCAGGAACTTGTCCAATTCGTATGGTGCTCTGGCAACTTCAACCCGGCGTCTTTCTTCTGGTTTGCGCGTGGGCACAGCGGCTGATGATGCCGCAGGCCTGGCCATTCGTGAGCTGATGCGTGCGGATATTGCGTCTCTCAATCAGGGGATGCGTAACGCAAATGATGCCATATCCCTGATTCAGACAGCAGACGGTGCGCTGCAGGTTATCGATGAAAAGCTGATCCGCATGAAAGAGCTGGCGGAACAGGCAGCAACCGGTACCTATACGTCTGATCAGCGTATGATCATTGATTCTGAATATCAGGCCATGGCTTCGGAAATCACGCGAATTGCCAATGCAACTGATTTTAACGGAATCTATCTGTTAAACGGTAACCTTTCCGGCGCTACACACGATGGAAGCGGGCTCAATGCAACAGGAAAGCTCAAAGTACACTTTGGCGCAGGAAACTCTTCTGCTGAGGACTATTATTACATTCAGATTGGTGCGGCCACTGCCTCTGCTTTGGGCGTGGGCAACCAGTCAGCCCCGGACGCTGGGTTCAGTATTTCCACCCAGGCCGGAGCGCAGGCTGCTCTGGACGCTCTGAACGAGGCCATTGTGTCCAAGGACAAGATCCGGGCCAATCTGGGTGCGCTGCAAAATCGTCTGGAAAATACCATTACCAATTTAAGTATCCAGGCGGAAAACCTGCAAAGTGCTGAGTCGCGGATTTCTGATGTGGATGTGGCTGAGGAAATGACCAATTTTGTTCGTAACCAAATTTTGACACAATCAGCAGTGGCCATGTTGGCCCAGGCCAACCAGTTGCCGCAGATGGCCATGCAGCTTATGCAGGGTTAGTTTCAGGGCTGGTGATCAAAGACAAGCCGGGAGTGAGCGTCCCGGCTTTTCTTCATCCATCCTGAATTGTTATCGGATATTTTTTCTGCAAATGCTGAAGTGCGCGTGCGGCTGCTCCTTGTTCTGCCTTGCGCATACTGCTGGCTTCCCATTCAATACAGGCCCCATCAGGCAGCATGACCTGCACCACAAAATATTTGGCATGTTCCGGACCGTGGCTTTCCCGCAATATATAGGCTGGTCGTTCTTTCCACATGCGTTGAGTCATTTCCTGAAGTTGGCTTTTGTAATCTTTGGGCCGGAATGTGGCTGGAGGAGATGGCCATTGTTCTTTGTACAAAATTTTGACACTGGCCGTAGCTGCCTCAAGTCCGCCATCTAAAAAAATTGCTCCAAGCACTGCTTCAAGTGCATCACTGAGCACAGAATTTTTTTCCCGCCCTCCCTGGGCATCCTCGCCTTTTCCCAAAAACAGCATAGACCCTATGCGCAGACGATGCGCAACTTCAGCCAGTGCTGTTTCATTGACCAGGCTGGAACGCATTTTTGTCAGGTGTCCTTCCTGCACTTCTGGGAATTTCGTAAATAAAATATGGGAAACAGCCAGCTCCAGGACTGCATCACCCAGAAATTCCAGACGCTCGTTATGGTCGCAGCCATGTTCATTGGCATAGGATGAGTGCGTTAAAGCCTGGATTAAAAGCTTGACTTGCTTGAACTCATAATGGATTTCTGACTGCAAAAAATGCAGTGTGGATGTTGGAACTTCCTGCAACATTTAGGATACTCCATGAGAGATATGTATCTTGATGCTTTATTTGCTCCTCAGGCTCTTGCTATCCTGGGAGATTTTGACGTTCTTGATAGTCCGGCGCGTAATATCATGTCCAATCTTGAGGGCTGGGGGTATCAGGGGAAGATAATCGCCGTCAATTGTCCGTCAGGCCAACTTGAAGAAGGTAGTGTTGCGTCTCTTTCGTGCGCTCCTCCAGTGGATCTGGCCATTATCTGCCTGGACCCTGTTTATGTAAGCGCTGTGGTCGCACAGCTTGCTGATTGTGGCGTTAAAGCCGTGATTGTCACTTCTGCCGGGTTTCGGGATATTGGCGGGCAGGGCTATTATCTGGAGCAGGAGCTTATCCAGATCGCTGCCCAGCGCAACATAACCCTGCTTGGCCCCAACTGTATTGGCGTGGCTTCGTGGTCAGGGCGCATGAATGCTTCCCTTGTTGATCGTCTGCCACGACAGGGAAAAATAGCCTTTTTTTCTCCTTCAGCGTCCATGTGCCAGGCAGTGCTGGATTGGGCAGCCCGTGAAGATGTTGGCTTTTCCAAATTTGCAAGCCTTGGCAACAGGGCTTTGCTGGATGAAGCAGCCATGTTGCGCTTTCTGGCAGATGATCCAGAAACATCTGTTATTGCTGGTTATCTGGAAGGCATGAACAATGGGCGGCGTTTTGCGCGAAGTAGCCAGACCATTACCCGGGAAAAGCCTGTGCTTATGTTGCAGGGCGGCATGACCGAATTTGGTCAGCAAGCCATTACCGGGCATGTGGGCGCACTTACTGGCTCGGAACTGGCCTACCAGGTGGCCCTGAAGCAGGCCGGGATCATCCAGGTCGATAACCTGGCTGTTCTTTTTGATCTGGCCCGGCTTTTTGGGATGCAACCTTTGCCCAGTGGCCCGGAACTAGTCATTATCACCAATTCCGGCGGAGCAGGTATTCTGGCTGCTGATGGCCTGGCAGGAACAGCGTTGCATATGGCGCAGCTTGGACAGCGCACCCAGGAGCGTTTGCGGCAGATTTTGCCTGTTCATGCCCGTCTGGGCAATCCTCTTGATGTGGGTTCTGCTGCATCGCCACAGCAAATCGCGGACGTACTGAGCGCTGTGCTGCATGACCCCAGACTTTCTATGGTCTTGGCTGTTATTGCTCCTGGCACGGGTGTGGATGTGGCAGCCATTGCCAGCGCCCTTGGAGCTGTGCCGCGTGGGAGCAAGCACGTGGTCGCGGTGTGCCTGGTGGGGCAGGAAGGAGGATTAGAAGCAAAACGCCTGCTGCATGCCCAGGGTCTGCCATGTTTTTCCTATCCACAGGCGGCCCTTACGGGCTTAAGCACTATGTTGTGCTATGCTCAGTGGAAAAAGAAGCCCTATCCGGTGGAAGTCTGCTATAGACGAGACAAAACCAAGGCAGAGCATTTTATCAGAGAATGTCTGGGGGCAGGCAAGACAGAACTGTTTGGCTTTGAGATGCAGCCTCTGCTCCAGGCCTATGAAATTCAGTTTCCCCACACAGAGCTTGCGCGAACCAGTAAAAGCGCAGTAAAAATTGCCAAGCGTCTGGGAAAACCTGTGGTGCTTAAAATTGCCTCGCCAGATATAGAGTACAAGCGAGACGTGGATGGGGTGGAAGTGGGGCTGGAAAGCCCTGATGCCGTACGCCGTGCCTTTGGACAGCTTACAGCCAGGGCACAGTGCTTGCGCCAGGAGGCCTTTGTGTCTGGCTGTCTGGTGCAGGAGATGATTCCTGGGCGTCCATGCGAACTGCGTATCCATGTTCAGCGTGATCCGCATTTTGGCCCGCTGATTCGTTTTGGTTTGTCTGGATACCAGGCGGAAATTTTTCAGGATTTTTCTCTGCGCCTGGCTCCGTTGTCCCTTGATGACGCAGCAGACATGGTGCGCGAGACAAAGGCCTTTGCCCTGCTCAAGCGGGAGCGGGGCCGGGATGCGCTTGATTTGCGTGCCCTGGAAGATCTTTTATTGACTATCTCGCAGATGACCCTGGATTTTCCTGAGATCTACACGCTGGAATGTGATCCGGTTTTGGCTACAGCCCGTGGTGTCTGGGTGGCAGGGGCACGCATGACACTGGCCCAGGCAGTGGAGTAGCGCATTTATCACTATGCGCACATGCAGATGATACAAAGTACCTGAGTAACGGGTTTGATTTTATAAGGGGGGGATATGGTTGGAATTTATGTAGGAGCAACATCAAGTTATTCTGGAAAAAATATGATTGCCATGGGCCTTGGCCTGAAGCTGCAGAAGGAAGGCTATTCTGTTGGCTACATGAAACCAGTGGGTGCCTTGCCCCAGGAAAAAAATGGGGTGCTTGGTGATGCCGACGCTTTTTTTGTGCAGGATATTCTGGGTCTGCATGGAGATCCGGCATTGGTTACCCCGGTTGTGGTGGATCAGGATTTTAAGATGAAGGCCTTTACGGGCAGGTGTGAAAATCTGATGCCGCGCATTGAGTCTGCCTATGCAGAGCTGAGTAAAGATAAGGATGTCATGATTGTTGCCGGCTCTGGCAGCATGTATTCGGGCAAGTACTGCAATGTGGATGGCATCAGTGTTATCAAGACCCTGGGCATTAAAGGGCTGGTTATTGACCGCTATGTCAAGGAACTGAACTATGATTATCTGATGGCCATGAAAGAAGTGCTGGGAGATCAACTGGTGGGCGTTCTGCTCAATGACATCCCGGCCAGTTTCAAAGATGAACTTGATACGCTGTTGCATCCATTTTTGGAAAGTAATGGTATCAAGGTGCTGGGCAAGATTCCCAGTGATCCTCTGATGGGTGCGATCAAGGTTGCTGATCTGGCAGATCGTTTGGGTGGCAAAGTGATCACAGCCCAGGACAAGTCTGACCGGGTGGTGGAAAATTTTCTCATTGGCACCATGCAGGTTGAAAATTTCATGACCCATTTTCGCAAGAGTCGGAAATCGGCCATTATTGTGGGTGGAGACAGATCTGATGTGCAGTTGGTCGCTCTGGAAGGGCAGTGTCAGTGCCTGGTTCTGACCGGTAATTTATATCCAAACGATATTATTATGACCAGGGCCGAAGTACTGGAAGTACCCATTGTGGTGGTGCGTGATGATACCTTTACCGTGGCCAAAAAAATGGAAGCCATTTTATCCCGCCACAAATTGCGTGATGTGATAAAAATTCAGCATGGCTCCCAACTGGTCAGTTCAATTATAGATTTTCAGTACCTGAAAACTGCCTTGGGCTTGTCGTAATGGTTCAGGCAGGAATATCTTCACGCAGATAATGCATACAGGCAGGCGTGCCCGAACAGGCTTTTTTACGCTGTTGTTTCGGGCTGTCCTGCCTGGCTGATGTCCCTGTTTTTCCTGCCTGTACGCCTTTTATCCTTCCATAACCACATTTCATACTGCCTGGCGGGAAGTGCATGATTCATTCTTCAGTTCTGTCTTTGATTGGGGCTTCGCCTTTGGTGCGCTTGCGGCATGTTTTTCCTCATCCCCGCATTCAGATTGTGGCCAAGCTGGAGGCCATGAATGTGGGTGGGTCCATTAAAGACCGCGTGGCCCTGGCCATGATTGAAGCTGCTGAAGTACGCGGCGAACTGACGCCCGGAAAAATTGTTATTGAAGCGACCAGCGGCAATACTGGCGTTGGCCTGGCCATGGTTTGTGCTGTCAAAGGCTATAAAATGCTGGTGCTTATGCCAGATTCAGCATCTGAAGAGCGCAAGCGCATCATGCGGGCTTTTGGGGCAGAACTGCGCCTGACACCTGGGCGCCTGGGCACAGACGGAGCCATTGAAGAAGCCTATCGCCTGGCACGTGAAGAACCAGAAACGTATGTGCTCATGGATCAGTACAATAATCCAGCCAGTATCGAGGCCCATTACCAGGGCACAGGCCAGGAAATTATCACCCAGACAAACGGTCTGGTCACGCATGTGGTGGCCTGCCTGGGCACAACTGGCACGGCCATGGGAATTGCCCGCCGGATGCGTGAATCAGCGCCCAACGTGCAGGTTGTGGCAGTGGAACCCTATGCCGGGCATAAAATTCAGGGCCTGAAAAACATGCAGGAATCCTATCCCCCTGGCATTTATGATAAGCGGGCTGTGCATCGCATTGTGCGCGTGGAAGATGAGGCCGCCTTTGCCTGTGCCCGCCGTCTGGCCCGTGAAGAAGGAATTTTATCTGGCATGAGCGCAGGGGCAGCACTGGCTGGAGCCATGCAGATCGCCGAGGAACTGGCCCAGGCAGACCAGGACGGGCTGATTGTCTTTATTTGTCCGGACACGGGCGAGCGCTACCTGTCCACCACCTTGTTTGCCCCGCCGACCAGGTATGGGCTGGCCGTGCATAATGTGGCTTCTGGGCAGTTGGAAGTGGTGAGTAAAGAAACAGGAGCACATGGGCTTTTTACCCCAGGGCCAAGTCTGGACGCTGTGGGTGAACTGGATGCGTGGCGGCGCATTGTGTGGCTGGATGTTCTGGCCAAGGCCCTGCACGAACGCGGACAAGCTGTGCGCTGTGCCGTGGGCCTGGCTGACATGGATGACCGCGCTCTGGCTGCGGCGCGGGACATGGGTTTGTTGCAGAGCCAGTATGTTGCGCAGGCTCAAAGCACTATGGCTGCGCACGCAGTCAGCCTGGGCATAGGCGAGTCCATTGTTTTTCCCCTGGCCAGCGCAAGCATGGACCGGGCATTGGGCATGACACGCAAACTACTTGGCAAAGGCCAGGCCTATGAAAAACTGCGCTCTGTCTATTTTGATGTGACCCGCGACAAATCCTATGGCTGTGTGTCTGGCATACATGCGCCTACCCAGCTTGGGCACACGGTTGATCTAAGCGAGTATGTGAAGGAAAATCCAGCGGATTTCACCTTGCTTAAACGTGCCTCTCTGCAGGATCTCAAACTTGGTGATGTGCTGGAAACAGAATGGGGCAAGGTGCGTCCGAGCTGGTTTTTACAACTTGCAGCAGCAGCCCTGGATGCTCTGGGGACTGTTGCTGTGATGCTGGCCGGGGACGTGCACCGCTTTCCGCATGTGGATAATTTTTGTTCATTGTGGAGCGCAGGCGCTGGAGTTGAGCCGTGCGCCTGGATGATTGCCCAGCCCATTGCGCCACACATCCCAGGAGAAGCCCTGCCGTCTCTGGACCAGGTACTCCACCTCAGTGGCAATGGCGCTGCCGTGCGATTATGGATGCTTTCAGTGGCCTATGGCACAAGCCTGACCTACACAGAGGAAAGCGTGCGTATGTGGATGCGCAATCAGCGCCGCTTGCAGGATGCCTATGTTTCATCCTTGCGCACTGGTCCGGGCACAAACATGGACCCCGGACTTGAACAGGCTTTGTATGAACTCAAAACCGCATTGAACAAAACTCTGGATGACAATCTGGATCTGGCTCATTTCTGGCCCCAATTGTTTGCCTTTGCAAAAATGGTCAATGGTCGGGCTGGAAAACTCAGTGCAGCAGAAGGCCAGGCCATTGGCTCTCTGCTTTTGGCCTGCGACCGGGTGCTGGGTTTTCTTGTTCATGAGCGCCTGCCCCTGGCAGAGGATCAATGGCCAGCACAGATTCAAGAGCTGGTGGCGCAGCGGGAAGCAGCCAGGCACGCACGCAATTTTGTAGAGGCTGATGCTGTTCGCGCTCAGATAGGTGAGATGGGGTTTGGGCTGGAAGATCATCCCCACGGTGTGCGTTTGATCAGGCTGGGATAAAAAATCGTATGCATGGTTGTCATGAGTAGGCCAAAGAACTATATGTAGCGTATGAAATTTGAATGGGATGAAGCCAAAAGTCTGGCATGCTTTGAACAGCGCGGTTTTGATTTTGCGTACGCTGCCAAGGCGTTCTTTGACCCCAAACGTAGTATCAGGCCTGATGACCGACGAGATTACGGAGAAGATCGTTATAGGCTCTTTGGTGATATCAACGGGCGCATATATGTCGTGGTTTTTACACTCCGTAATGGAACCATTCGAATTATTTCAGCTCATAAAGCAAACCAAAGGGAGGTCAGGAGCTATGACAACAGTATATATGG
>JAAYGZ010000342.1 GCA_012727515.1 Desulfovibrionales bacterium | reverse complement strand
TCGCCGCCAATGTCCAGGAGATAGACCGGCTGATCATAAAATTCCGGATAATTAAATTCAAAGCTATTGCACAGGGCAAAGCAGTCCACATCAATAATGGATAAGGAGAGGTTGGCCTGGGAAATAATATCAGACAGATTTTCAACCACTTTTTTCTTGCTGGCTACCAGCAGAACTTCATGGCTTGTGGCTTTGTCTCCTGTGCCAAGGACTTGAAAATCAAGAAAAACATCGTTGATATCAAATGGAATGTATTGTCGGGCGTCTCGATAAATAACATCACGTAAATCTGCGGCAGACTCAGCTTCAAACAGAACACGCTTCACAATGACTGCGTGGCCGGCCAAAGAGGAAATTGCAGTGGAATCTTTAAGACCGAACTGCGCCCAGAGGGTCTGGATTCTTTTGGCTGTGGCCGCATTGCTCTCGCTATCCCCAGGTTGCCAGGGACAGCGAGCCACGCTTTTAAGGGTGCATCCATCCTGATGTGGGCTGATTCTGACCATTTTAAGCCATGTGCTTCCCAGGTCCAGCCCAAGTCCTGATGTTTTTTTTGAAAATAAGTCAAAGAGTTTCAAAGCGTTTTACTCCCACGCAGTGCAGCGTCTCCGCAGTTTTCCGTAAATCTGGTACCTTATGTATCGCAAATCACGGTCTGGAAGCAAGAACAAATGCAATGTCGTCTAAGCAAAATAACCATACAAGGAAAGGAGCAAAGAGAAAGATCGCCTTTTACGCTCGTTCCAGATTCCTGAGTAAAATATATCCAAATTCAACACAGCCAACCTGGTGCGCGCCTTGCATTTGCGAGGCCAGATCCACAGTGACTTTTTTGTCTGCAATGGCCAGTTCTACGGCACGACGTATTTTCTGCGCTGCTTCTGGCCAGCCAATATGATCAAATAACAGTGCTCCGGACAAGATCAGGCTGCCAGGGTTAGCCAGGTCTTTGCCTTCAATGGTTGGGGCAGTGCCATGGGTTGGCTCGAAAAAGGCAAGGTCTGTACTCATATTCACCCCCGGAGCCAGGCCCAGCCCACCAACCTGAGCAGCCAGGGCATCTGAAAGATAATCTCCGTTTAAGTTCGGTGTAGCAATGACATCGTATGCTTCCGGACGAATCAGCACTTCCTGAAACATGGCATCAGCAATGCGATCCTTGAGCACAACCTGGGCTGGCGGGCATGTTTCCTGGCCTTCAAACGCCACGCGCCCGGCAAATTCTTCTGTTGCCAGCTCGTATCCCCAGCTGCGAAATGCCCCTTCTGTAAATTTCATGATATTGCCTTTGTGGGCCATGGTTACGCTGGAGCGGCCCTGGTCCAGGGCAAATTGAATGGCTTTGCGAATAAGCCGCTTGGACCCGTGGGCTGTCATGGGTTTGATGCCGATTCCACTTTCAGGGTCAACCTGAGCGCCTAATTCATCACGTAAAAAAGCAATAAGCCGTCTGGCTTCTGCGCTGCCAGCCTGCCATTCAATACCTGCATATACATCTTCTGTGTTTTCGCGAAACACAACCATATTAACCCGTTCAGGGTGCTTGACCGGGCTTTCAATGCCGGAAAAATACTGGATAGGGCGGATACAGGCAAAGAGATCCAGGGTTTGGCGCAAGGTTACATTAAGGCTGCGAAATCCAGTGCCGACTGGTGTTTCCAAAGGGCCTTTCATGGCCAGATCGGCCTGGCGCAGGGCAGTAAGTGTTTCTTCAGGCAGGTATGAGCCTGTGGCGGCAAAGGCTTTTTTTCCAGCCAGCAGTTCCACCCATTCCAGGCCACGTTCAGAGCCATAGGCCAGTTCCGCTGCCCGGTCCAACACAGGTCGGGCCGCCTGCCAGACTTCCCGACCAATACCATCACCTTCAATAAAATATATTTTACGCTTCATGCGTACTCCTTTTGAAAAAAATCGTGTATTCACAATGGTTGAGCGCTGCAGACAGATAATGGAAGATTCTCTGTGGCGCAACCACCAAAGGCTGGACAAAAAAGGTAAAGCGTGTCGCTGCTGCACAAAGTTCAGAATAAAGCAGGCACAGTGTTGATGGCCGCCATTTATTTGTTCTCTGCAGCAGCTTCTGCTTCAAGCATCAGGTGAAAAAAAGCCTGTACATATTTGCCAGAAACCACGTCCGTAAGGGCAAAATCAGGCAGATCTGCACGTGCCATGGTTCCTGCAAAGGCCATCCATAACTCCAGAGACAACCTGTCCAGGGCCGGAACCAGTACACTGTCCCACACGTCCAGGCTGGTGTCAGCGTCCAGGCCAAAAGTACGGCACTGCAACGGACGGTAAGGGAAAACAATGCACACGCCCTGCACAGACAAGGGACAGGTTGCATTGGCATCGGACAGGCAGGAGTCTGTTTCAGACAAAGCGCGGGCTGCTGCGCGTTCCTGTTTGGCGCTTTGCACAGCGCGGCCAATGGCATCCAGGCGCACTTCGCTGCTCAGGGCTGTGTTTAATTTATGCGTCAGATATACTGCTTCAATCATGCGCAGGCGAATAGGAGTGTGGCAGCAGCGGTCATGGTCACGACCACAGCTTTGGCGCAGTTCATATCCGGCCAGGTCATCAATACGCCTGCTCAGGGCTTCGTAATCATGAAAAAGCGGGGCCAGGTTCACGGCCCGGCGCATTTCCAGCGAGGGTTCACACACTGTGAGTTTGGGGCTTTTTTTGCCATATTTGCGAATGGTCCACCATTGTTCAAAATTGGCTGGTTTGGAGCGCAAACTACGCAGCTTGAGCCAGGCCAGGCGATGGCCCAGCCCACGCCGCAGCAAGTAGGCGTTCAGCAC
>JAAYGZ010000341.1 GCA_012727515.1 Desulfovibrionales bacterium | reverse complement strand
GAGTTTATGCCCTATGGGTAGAGCGTAGCGACGTGGCAATCTATAACCTACTGATAATTCAATGATTCTGGATTGCTTCCCGCTTCGATTCCTCGCGGTCGCAATGACTTGTTTCGGTTTAATCAGTACTTCCCTGGAAAATATTAACTAATTTCCTGTTTCCTGCCCTGACAGGTATCCAGGGTAAGCCAGATTGCTGGATTTTATCTATTAGGGATAACCCCACAGGCCGGAAATGAAGCTGTGATCAGAATTTTTTAAGATAAAAACAGCCCTCCATAAAATACTCAGAGGGGGCAGTCTGTATTGTGGACTGCCCCCTCTGGCCTGCCTTTGCAGCAGCGAACACGTTTGTTTTTCTAAGAAAACGCTGAGTACATCCTGTACAAAGACGTAGCGCTTTCATGTCACGATCACATGGTCAGGACAAATGCCGGCCTTGTCTCTGCGGAGAAAAATATCTTTAACACGCACACGGAGATAGACATTTTTTGTTTGTCATTCCGGCCGAGTATGACAAGTGGAGGAACACCAAAATCCCTTCGGCAGGCTCAGGGCAGGTCTTTCGACTCCGCTACGTTTTGCTCAGGATGGTGAAAGTACAATGCCCATGAGAGTAGGTTCGATGTAATCAGTGCCTCCTTGGTGTACGTTATGCATCATAGGCTGTTGAGGCCGTGCTGCCCCCGTGTCCGGTCCAGTTGGTATGAAAGCGTTCCCCGCGAGGCCGGTCTATGCGTTCGTAGGTATGGGCTCCAAAAAAATCACGCTGCGCCTGCAAGAGATTGGCAGGCAATCGGGCTGTCCGGTATCCGTCATAATAGGCCAGGGCAGCAGAAAGGGTGGGCAGGGGAATGCCGCGCAGCGCTCCTGTGGCCACTACCTGGCGCCATGCTGTCTGGGCCTGGGAGAGTGCATGGGTAAAAAACGGAGCCAGCAGTAGATTTCTGGGCGCTGCATCATGTGCAAAGGCTTTTTCAATGTCATGCAAAAAAACAGAACGAATAATGCAGCCATTGCGCCAGATTCTGGCAATATGGCCCACATTAAGCGCCCAGCCATATTCCTGGGATGCTGTGTGCAGCAAAGCAAACCCTTGGGCATAGGAAACAATTTTTGCCGCATACAGGGCCTGCTCCAGGTCATTTGCTTGTATTTCTGTGTGGATAGTTTCAGGACCGCGCAGTGCAGTGGATGCGGCCATGCGTTCTTCTTTGCGGGCAGACAAGGCCCGGGCAAAAACAGCCTCGCTGATCAGGCTTAAAGGCTGGCCCAGCTCAAGGGCAGCGTTCACAGTCCATTTGCCTGTTCCTTTTTGCTGGGCTGCATCAAGAATCATGTCCAGCACATAGGACTTGTCTTCCTGGCGATAGGCAAGAATCTGAGCGGTTATTTCAATAAGATACGAGCTGAGCGGCCCTGTGTTCCAGCGGGTGAACAGTTCGTGCATGGCCTGATTAGACAGGCCACATACAGTGCTCATCAGATGATATATTTCGCAGATAAGCTGCATGTCCGCGTATTCAATGCCATTGTGAACCATTTTAACAAAATGCCCAGCCCCATCAGGGCCCATCCACTCACAACAGGGCTGATTGTCCGGAGTGCGGGCGCAGATGCGCTGGAGTATCGGCTGGATAACCGGCCAGGCCAAAAAAGAACCTCCTGGCATAATGGATGGGCCGGTTAACGCGCCTTCCTCGCCGCCAGAAATTCCTGCCCCAACAAATAAGAGTCCATGTTGTTCGGCCCTGGCAACTCTGCGTGTAGTGTCTGTATGCTGGGAATTGCCGCCATCCAGGATAATATCGCCAGGCTCAAGCAGAGGAATCAGCGCGTTCAGAAGTTCATCCACTGCTGTTCCGGCCTTGACCATGCAGAAAATGATACGCGGCCTGGCCAGAGCACTGACCAGTTCTTCCAGGCTCTGGCAGCCCAGGATGTTTTTTCCGGCAGCCCGGCCAGCCAGAAAACTGTCAACCCTGGCCAGGGTCCGATTAAAGCAGGCCACAGCAAATCCTTTGCTCTCCATATTAAGGACAAGGTTTTCGCCCATCACG
>JAAYGZ010000340.1 GCA_012727515.1 Desulfovibrionales bacterium | reverse complement strand
GGCATCAAGGTCTATGCCTGCACCATCATCAGATATTTTTATATGAATATGGGCCGCATCCTGATACATTTCACAGCGCATACAGCCCATTTCCTCTTTATCGTTTTCCCAGCGTTCTGCAGGACGTTCTATGCCGTGAATAATTCCATTGCGAAAAACATGGACCAAAGACTGGAGGAAATTTTTATAGATCTGCGGATCAATCCAGATATCCTCGTGGGCTGCAATATCCAGGGGTGCCACCTGCTTTTCCTGGCGCTGGGCTATTTGTTGAATAAGGCGGGAAAAACTGAGCACCGCATCTGACAAACGAATTTTATGGCGCCGGGCAATTTCGCACAGCACCTTGTAAAGAGTCGGGTCAGTGGGATCAACGGGTTTTCCTGCAAGCAAACACGTGGCAACCTGGGAAAATGCACAGGCCTGTTCTGTGGTCAGGCTCAAGGTGCGACCACGAAGGAGAAAATCAGGGCCCAGAGCCTGGGTTAAAATTTCCAGATCAGCAGAAAGGGCAGCATGAAGTTTTTCCAGATCAAGGCAATCTATCCTCTTGGCACTGGAAGCTGTGCCAGGTTCATCGTGAAATTGGGAAAGACAGGTTTCACTATCATGAAGGGCCTGAGGTGTCTGGATAAAACTGAATTGACCCAGCAAGCCCTTAAAGGTGTGGATCTCACGATACAACTGCTGGAAACTCTGAGGACTGAAATCCGGAGAACGAGCGCTCCGTTCTTTTTGATGGACGAGAAATTCACGAAAAGAATCAATGGTTTCAAAAAAATTTCGGCTGTCAGTAACGGCCTGAACAATCATTTGCAAATGCTGCTGTTCCAGATCCAGCAAATCACGCATCTGCTGCTGGGCCGTGATATCCCGCAGGACTATCATAAATTTTTCTGTTCCCATAATGCGGTAGCGCACAGAGAGCACGGTCTGGTCACGCCGAATTTCAGCTGGCAGCAGGGAGAGCATACTGGCCAGGATGGTGGGGTCTTTTGTCTCCTGGGCCGCAGTAACAACGTCATTCATGAGTTCTGCTTCCGGCGAGTCAGCTCCAAAGAGCAAAACAGCAATATTCTGGCCCGCCGGACAGGTTCCCAGCATTTCTGTACACGCCAGGCTGCACTCGCTCTCTACACGAAGATCATGGCCAAAAGAAAGAAATCCTTCCCCTGAATTATCCAGCAGGCTTTTAACCTGCTGCGATTTGCCCTGGGCTCGTTTACGGGCCTGCCACCAGGCATAAAGGAGCATTTGTAAACAAAAAAGCAGGGTTGCGGTTGTAGCCCGCGCAGTCCAGGAGAACAGGTCCACGGCCCGGACAAACCCTGCCAGCTGCCAGGTTCCTGAGGGGTCTGGCCAGGCAATGGATGCCGTATATATCTGCAATTCTTTATTCTCATGCCGGACAGTACCTGCGGTACTTAAGGGGATCAGGGCCGGGGGAGATTTTTCATAGGCTTTATTGACGCGGCGATTTTCCCTGGCTGCCGTGAGGTCGGCTTCTGTCCCTACAATCTGATAGAGCCAGGGCGAAACATTGGTGGCAAAAACTGCTCCTTCCGGAGACAAAACCGCCAGGGGGCTTCTGGCCTTGGTCAGTTCATAATCTATTTCCTCAAAACCCATTTTGGCCACCAGCACTCCTGCCGGAGTCATGGGGCCTGGATGTATGGCATCCTGGCCCCCAGGAATGGGTACTGAGATATAAAATCCACGTTCCTGGGTGTTGCTGCCCAAGGCTGCATACATGGTGCGCTTTCCTGTCATGGCACCCCGAAAATAGGGCCGCCAGCCCAAATTGTTTCCAGTCTGGCTGCTGCTCCCGGCCTTGACCACATAGGCCTTCACTTCTCCGTCAGGAGCCATGATAAAAATATTGCCCAGACCAAAGGTGCTCAGAATATAGTGCAGTTTGGTCATAACTGGCGGGTTGTCCGGACCCAGGTCTCCCTGTGCTGTAGCCCGGATATCCGGATCAATGCTGCTTAAGGCAGTGATGGCGCCTAAAATGCTGGCTTTGCGTCGTTCCTCAGTCAAATGATCTGCACGTTCCTGAAGCTCATGCTGATACTGCTCTCTGCCGTGGCCCACTACGAGCAGCCCAATAATCCAGGTAAGAAAAAGAGATCCCAGAAAAGCAAGGGCAAGGGGTTTCCAGGACAGGTGTTCATGCAGGATAGTATGGAAATGCTGATTAATTCCGCCATTGCGAGCAGCGTAGCAATGCGGCAAACCATATGCTGATACGTCAAGGATTCTGGATTGCTTCCCGCTTCGATTCCTCGCGGCCGCAACGACTTGTTTCAGTTTACTCAGCGCGTCCTTACATTTCTTCACTGCAAACCCGATTACGCCCTTGTTCTTTGGCGCGGTACATGGCCAGATCGGCACGGTGGAGCAGGGAATCAAGGGTGTCCTCAGCAGAATACGTTGCCACTCCAATGCTGATGGTATGAGCTTTTCCCGTGGCATACTCTCCGGCGGCAACGGCCTGGCGGATTCGATCAGCCAGCTGCACGGCATCACGCAGGGTGGTTTGTGGACACAGGATCAGAAACTCTTCACCACCCCAGCGGCCAATATAATCGGTAGAGCGAATACTGTTTTTCATGGTCCGGGCCACAGCAATTAAAATCTGGTCACCAACAGCATGGCCAAAGCTGTCATTAACGCTTTTGAAATGGTCGATATCCACACTGATAATGGAAAAATTATCCGTGCCCAGCTGAACAAACTTGAGTTCTTTATCAAAAATTCTGGCTAGTTGTGCCCGGTTACAAATCTGTGTCAAACTGTCTGTACATGCAATATGTTCCAGCTCCTGGTGTTTAAGCACAAGGGCGGCATGAGCTTCAGCCAGCTGGTTCTGGGTTTCTTTTAGGTCGCTGATATCCACAGCAATAATAAAATGCACAGGACGTCCATTTTCCCAGATCAGGGCCCGTTCCTGGATTTGATACCAATGGTCGTCAAACTCGTTAAAAAATTCATATTCCAGGCTCTGTTCCCGGGGGTTTCCTGCTGCATCAAAAAGCTCGTTGCGCCGGCAATGGGGACAGGGCATGTCCAGCCCATTGATAAGGGCATGGCATGGGGTGGTGCGCCAGCCAGGATGACGTTTGCGGAAGAATTCATTGCCATAGAGAATACGTTTGGACGTACTATCTACGGCATAGATGATCAGGGGTAAGGTATCGAGCAGTTGGTGATAGGCTGTGGCTTTAACGCAGATGGATTTTTCTGGATCAGGAGTGGTGTGCATAGACAAAAAGGAGTTATTCAGTTGAATTCTGGCTCTTTTCCTGGCTCTCAGGTTCCTGAGCAGGAATAAAGGGCAAAAGCGTAATGGTGCCAGACATGCCGGGTCTGATATCCTGGTGCTGGTTATCATCAAGCTGGCCCAGGATTTTAATGGTTCTGTTCAGGGGGTCAGCCACAGGCGCAATCTGCCGCACAGTGCCCTGGACTGTGGTTCCTGTTTCATGCACGTCCATTGTAAAGCCCTGGCCAGGCTGCACGGTCTGCGCTGCTGTGGAAGGAAGTAAAAAATGCACGTCCAGATGTTCTGTGCCCACAATTTCCAGCAATGGCTTGCCCGCGCTGACATATTCTCCCTGTCCCACGCTCAGCGCCACCACGGCCCCGGCAAATGGAGCCTTTACGCCACAGCGTTCCACATCAAGCTGGGCCAGAACCTTGTTCTGCGTGCAGATATCCACTTCGGCCCTGGCTTTGTCCACCTCCTGCACACTGGCTGATTCCATGCGGGCCAGGCTGCGGGTGTTTTGCAAAATAGCCTGGGCCAGGCGTTCTGCAGCCACTGTCTGGGCCAGATGGGCCTTGTAGCTCCGGCAATCCAGGCTGATGAGCGGTGCGCCAGCAGCAAAGGAATCTCCCTCGCGCGCATGGAGTGCGCTCACAATGGCGCCAAGCTGGCTGGACAGGACAACCCGATCCTGGGCCACAATCTGGGCACCGACAATATCAAGCACCTCTGTTTTGGACAAAGGAGCGCGGACAGCTTCTTCTGCCAGGGCTGGCATGGCCAGCCCTAACAGAACAACAAGGATATACAGGGTACGCATTATTCCTGTTCCAGGTGGGCGGCAGTTGGCGCGGGCTGAGTGAGCAGCAGGGAGAGGTCACCCTGGCCCCACAGTTTGTCATTGGCGCCGGCAATAACTGTGGTCAGCTCGCCCAATTCTCTGGGCAGAGTTGAATAGTCCAGATAATCCACGCCCATGGCAGTGTATAGATTATTGAGTGCCTGGTAATAGGTAATAAAGGCTTCTTCCTGGTTCACGCGGCCTGTAATGGCTGATACTGCTTTCTGAATGCTGTCCAGGCGCATTCCCTGGCCCTGGCTGACCTGACGCACGGAAAGTTCCTTGATGCGGCCTTCCACTTCAGCCAGAATAACGGCCCGGTCCACTGCCTTGGCTGCAAAGCCATGCTGCTGGGCAGCCAGGTTTACCTGGGCCAGAATTGCCATGCCCATGGCCAGGCCCTGGGCCTCGTCCATTTCTTCCTGCACCTTGAGCATTTTCTGCTTGGCAGGCCACTTGGCCAGGTTCATCAGATTATAGGCCACATGCACAGATGCCTGCTGCCAGGAGGAGTGCAGGTCAAAATCATTGGAGTCATAATTGGCAGACAAATTAAAGCCTATGCCAGGCACCAGGTCCAGAATGGCTTTTTTGGATTCCAGGGCAGTGATGCGCTGCTGATAGCCCCACTCAAAAATTTCCGGGCGATGTGCAAAGGCATAGGTTTCCATCTGCTCACGGGTCAGATCCAGGCTGCGCACAGAACCGTACCAGGCTGGTTTCTGCAAAGCAGGCAGGTGATCAGAGGGCAGATTCATGAGGGCTGCCAGTTGCACTTTGGCCAAAGACAGACCGCGCTGGAGTTCTTCCAGCTGACGAATCATCTGCAAGAGGTTTTTCTGATAGGTCAGCACCTCTTCCAGGGGGCGCAAACGCTGGTCTTCGACGTTTTTGGCCGTGGACAGGGCTTCTTCAGCCTGGCGCAGGGCCAGGGAAATGTCCGCATGCAGTTCCTGGGCAACCAAAACCTTAAAAAAAGCAACCCTGGTTTCCCCAACAAGGTCCTGCACCACTTTGCGCTGCTGTTCCTTGGCAATAAGGAACCTGTTTGCCTGCTGGTGCAGGGTATAATAGCTGATACCCAGGTCCAGGATATTCCAGGACAGCGCAAGTTCGCCGGTCTGTTTGTTGCGGTCATCGCTGGTGGTGTATTCTGTGGAGCGGATACCTGTGTTCAGATTCCGGCTCACGGAAGCATCCCAGTTGGAGCGATGATCTGCTTCGCCGCGTGCCGTGATCTCTGGTAACAGGTCAAACATGCTCAGATCATACTGACGCTGCTTTAAGGACACCTCAAACATTTTGAGACGGTGCTCCAGATTATATTTGAGTACGCGGGCAACGGCCTCGTCCAGACTCAGTGTTGCGGGCAGTGGCTCTTGGGGCATCTGAATTTTGCCGTGCAACTGGGAGCCAGCTTCCTGAGCTTCTGTCACTGTGATGGCTTTGGGATTGATAGCACAGCCAGTGACCAGGAGTGTGAGACCAAGGAGCAGAAAAATGGGTTTCATAAAGCGGTACATGGTCATTCCTTACTTTGATTGAAGTTAGTGAAAAAGATTTATCCCGTTATTGCGAGAAGCCGGAGCCTTAATTCCGTTATTGCGAGCGACCATCGGGAGCGTGGACCTGCCCCCGATAGGGGGAATCTTGGTGGGTGAGGCAGAGATTGCTTCGTCGAAGACTCCTCGCAATGACGCCTTTGCCCTTTCCATCATTTCAAAGCCCGCCAACGTTTTAACCCCGTCATTTCAAAGTCCGCCAACATTTTAACCCCGTCATTGCGAGCAACCAACGGGAGCGCGGCAATCTCAGGGAGGCACTGATTAAATCGAAACAAGTCATTGCAACCGCGAGGAATCAAAGCGGGGAGCAATCCAGAATCATTGACTTGTCAGTACGTTATAGATTGCCACGTCGCTACGCTCCTCGCAATGACTTATTATTTACTCAGCGCTTCCTTAGGATGACGTTCTCCGCTTTGCGCAATGACGTCTTTGTCCATCCCGTGATCCTTACGCCAGCAAACACGCGGCCAGCTGTGCAGTAAACGAAGGCCGGGCCACAGGAGCGGGCATTTCCAACACTGCGCCGTCTCCGGCTGTCGGGGCCACGCGCACATGGTGAATAACCACAGAGCGATGTCCCAGTTCATCCACGGCCATGACCCGTATTTCAAGCTGTGATTCTTCAGCCCCAACCTGAACTTTGCCAGTGATCTCGCCCGTGCGTGGGTCCATTTTCAGACCTTGGGGCAGGGGCGAACCATCGGCCAGGGTCGCGGTGATGGTAATCTCCTTGCCAGTCAAAACCTGGGTATGCTGCGCGTCCAGAGCCAGGGAGAGGTCCGCGTTTTCTCCGGCCCGCGCACTGACTCTGTTTTCTGTTTCCGCGTGATAGTCCCGGGCATCAGGCTGGCCCTGTTCG
>JAAYGZ010000029.1 GCA_012727515.1 Desulfovibrionales bacterium | reverse complement strand
GCATGTGGCCAGTCTGTTTCCGCGCCATGCAGCGCTGCGTGTTGCTGAGCGCTGTTTTGTTCATGTACATGATGCGCCCAAGCCGCCACCAGCCAGAATTTCTGCGTCCCTGCCCCTGTTGCGCACTGCGCAGACCGTGGCTTTGCTTGTGCTGGGTCAGGCCAAGGCAGATGCTTTTGCAATGTTGAATGATCCCTTGGTAGCAGTCACAGACTGCCCGGCCAAAGCCTTGCTGGATGCGCAAGAATGCGTGGTGTTTACTGATCGCTGATGGGTGGTGTGATACCGCTAAAACTGTCCGGTGCGCAGCAAGACCAAGGTGCAGGCGTGCATCCAGGGAATCTGGGCCTGATCCAGAAGCGCTTCCAGGTCCGGGGATTCTGTGCCTGGATTAAAAATAACCCGCCCAGGCTTCAGGCCCACAATGGCATCTGTAAGCTGGGCGCTGCGTTCTGGCCCCACGTACAGGGTCAGGGTGCCCACAGGCTGCGCAATATGCTCCAGGGCAGGGACAACGGGCAGACCTTCGATTTCTGCCCGTCCCGGAGTCACAGGAATAACCGTGTGCCCATAGTCTTTGAGCATACGCACGGCCTGGTTGGAATAGCGTTCAGGCTTATGACTGGCCCCAAGTACAGCAACGATTTGTGACATGACGTTCTCGTTATGGTTTGCGGCTGACCATGACCTTGGCCGGACGCAGTAAGCGTTCTTTGAGTACATAGCCTTTTTGCAACATCTGGCAGACTGTATTTTCTGCTACATCATCACGCACTACCTGCCCCATGGCTTCATGATGGGCCGGGTCAAAGGGCACATCCACAGCGCTGATCTGCTCCAGCCCGTGTTTTTTCATGGTTTCCATAAAGATATTGAGGGTCATTTCCACGCCCTGCACAAGTCCTGTACAGGCGTTATTCTGACGGCCATGTTCCAGGGCCAGGTCCAGATTATCCATGACCGGGATGATTTCTTCCAAAATGCCGGAGGTGGCAAATTTGCAGTATTCGTCCTTTTCGCGCAGCAAACGTTTTTTGAAATTTTCACTGTCTGCCAGAACGCGCAGGTTTTCTTTTTTTAATTCTTCCAGATCAATCAGAGCCTGGGCATAGCGCTCTTCAAGAGTGGGTTCCGGCATTTCTTCAGAGCCGGTGGAATCCGGTGTTGCGTGCATTTCTTCCGCAGCAGCGGTTTTTTCTTCAGACATGAAAAACTCCTGAATCTTAAAAAAGTTGAACAATCGTTTCACAAAAAAATGAATCCCTAGAAACGGGATGTGAGGCACTGACTAAGTACCTGGGCTGCAAAGTCAACCATGGGCAGGATGCGGGCATAGTTCATGCGCACAGGACCAAGAACAGCCAGAGAGCCGTGGGTTGTGGCATGGGCGCTGTAGGCAGAGGCAACCAGGGAGCATCCCAGCAGGTCAGGCATGTCCTGGCCCAGGCTGACGGAAACCACAGGGCTGGACTGGGTTTTGTCCAACAGTTCCAGGAGCCTGGTACGCTCTTCAATAAGTTCCAACACCCTGTGCAGCGTGGTCAGGTCAGTAAATTCCGGATGATCTGTCAGGTGACTGGCTCCGCCCACAAAAAGCTCTGGCTGGTCATCTGTGGCAATAGCCTGTTCAGCAAGCTCCCAGGCCTGGCCATAGGCATCCAGGGTTTGCTGGGCACTGCGCAACTGGCGGATGATTTCCTGGCGCACTTCGCTGGTGGTGCGACCCTCAAGCAAGCTATTCAAATAATTGCTATAATAGAGCAGCTCATCACGGTCTAATGTGGTATCCACATCCAGCACGCGGTTGGAAACCAGGCCGCCGTGCATGACCAAAACAGCCATGACCCGCCCAGGATGGAGCAAAACAAAATCAATATGCCGCCAGCGGGCCAGGTCATGACGCGGCGCTGTGATGACACAAAGTTGTCTGGTCAGGGAGGCCAGGGCTGCTGCGGCGCGGCGCAGGGTTTCCGGTAATTCCACTGTGCCGGGCAAAATATGATCCTGAAGGCGTGATTGTTCGCGCCTGGACAGGGGAGAAAAGCGCAAGACCTGATCTAAATAATAGCGAAATCCCTGCACAGAGGGCACACGGCCTGCCGAGGTATGGGGCTGGAGCACATAGCCTTTTTCTGTGAGCACAGCCATGGTGGCGCGGACAGAAGCAGGGCTGAGGCTCAGGCCCCGCGCAGCAATAACGGTTTGCGAGCCAACAGGCTGGGCCGTGTCCACATAGATTTCTACAATGGCTGCCAGAATTTCAGCTTCACGTTTTGTCAGGATCATGGGCCGGCCTCGCGGTTGAGTATAAATTCGCGCAGGGCAGTGATCCAGGGCCGGGGTGAAATACCTGTTACAGAGCGAAATTTCGATATATCCAACACAGAAAATGCCGGGCGCACTGCTTTTTGCGGATACTGGGCCGAGGTAATGGGCCGGACCTGGCAATGAATATCCGCGCACTGCACCGCTTCAGCCGCCAGCTCACACCAACTGGCCTGACCAGCATTGGCCACATGAAAGATGCCTGTGGCCTGGCGCTCCACCAGGGCCAGAGAGTATGCCGCCAGGTCCAGGGTAAAGGTCGGGCTACCCACCTGATCGTGGACAATGCCCAGCTCTGGTCTGGTGGCAGCCAATTCTAAAATCCGGCGTACAAAATTGGTTTTATGGGGGCCAAAGAGCCAGGCCGTGCGGATAATAAGCAGGTG
>JAAYGZ010000339.1 GCA_012727515.1 Desulfovibrionales bacterium | reverse complement strand
TGCATATACGTGCGGATTAACTCTGCCAGATGTGTGTACACAGCCCAGATTGTTTTGGCGAACGAGGCTTTGCGCGTCAGGCTGCGCGGGCGATTAAAACAGACATGGCACGCAGACGCACATAGCGGACACGTGCCAGTGACGCACACGCCCAGGGCAGAAAAAAGGTCATGAGTTATTTGGGTTGAGCCAAAGAAACAACGCAGCCCGGCCCGCCAGTTCTCAATTTCCTCTGTCTGGGTAGCGAGCAGGCTCACGCGCTGCGTAAAAATAGCAAGATCATCTTCCAGGGCTTTGCGTGCCCCGAAAAATGTATCTGCTGCTTCGCGCAACCCCTCTTCAATGAGAACGTCTCCCCATTCATCCAGTAAGCCCATAGGTTCTCCGCATTATTCGTGCGCCAGGGAAATATGGATCAGAAGTTCATTCAGGCTGAGTTTGTCGATTTTCTTGATGCACTCAGGACAAACGAATGAATCAGCGTTTTTCTAAGCTAAAAACGTACTCTGCACCAGGTATGTTGTGTAGGCCAGGTATGCGGCCAGCAAGAGCAGTCCGTTTAAGCGCGTAATCCGGGCCTCTCCCCTGGAACTGTAGCTGAACACAAACAGAGCCAGGGTCAGCCCGGACATGACCATAATGTCGCGGCGAAAAACTTCCGGCCCTACAGTAAGGGGTTGAATGCTCCCGGCAATACCGACCACAACCAGGGTGTTAAATAAATTAGAACCCAGTACATTGCCCAGGGCAATATCGTGTTCATTTTTACGAATTGCAGCCAGGGATGAGGCCAGCTCTGGTAATGACGTGCCCACGGCAACAACAGTCAGCCCTATGATAAGATCACTCATGCCCAGGCCATGCGCAATGGTCACTGCGGCCCAGACCAGCAGGCGCGAACTGCCCACCAGCAGCACCAGCCCACAGACAATCCATAACAGGGCTGTGCGCAGACTCATGCTCTGCGCACATAGTTCCAGGTCAACGAGTTCGTCCTTGGCAGAGCGCTGGCCGCGCCAAATGGTCCAGACCATGATACAGGCAAAAACAAGGAGCATGAGCAGGGCATCTGCGCGAGAAATGGCGTTATTCCACATCTGCCAGGCCGCAAGGGCCGTAACCCCGGCCAAAACAGGCAGTTCAGTACGCACCACCTGAGAATGCACAACAATGGGGCGTAACAAGGCGGTCAGCCCCAGGATAAGGGCAATGTTGGTAATATTGGAGCCATAAGCATTGCCCAGGGCAATGCCTGGATTATTCTGTAACGCAGCCAGCGCAGAAACAAACATTTCCGGGGCTGAAGTGCCAAAACCAACAATGACCATGCCAATCAGCAGAGGAGACATGCCCAGGTAGCGGGCCATGGCCGCAGATCCGTCCACAAAGCGATCCGCACTCCAGACCAGGAGCACAAGCGCTACAACCAGAGCCAGCACGGCCAGGGTCATACTTCCTCCACAATGGTCAGACGGGTTTCTTCTACCAGATCTTTAACTCGTTCCTGAAAGGAACGCATATTCCCAGAGCGCAGATGCGCTTCCAGGGCCGCGCGGCTGGCCCATTTTTCCAGAATTGTCACGCTGTCCGGGCTGGACTCCTGGACATCTATGCCCAGGCGAATGTCCTGGGCAGGAAAATAATCCAGACACCCTGTTTCCTGGCGCACCAGCACGGCCAGTTCGCGAAACTCACGTAAAAAAAGAGGGGCCAGGCCAGGCTTGACTGTGACCCGAGCAAAAACATGAATCATACAGTTTTCTCCGCAGGCCGTATGCCCTGTGCCCGCAGCATATACATGCCAAAGGCAGTTGCGCTGCCACCGGTGAAAAGGCAAAAAAGCCCGACACTAAAAGTAAGTATAATATGTCCGGTATGCATATGCCGAAACAGGATGGCTGTTTTCGGAGCCTCAGGATTGACCCAGAGTGGAAGCGGCGTGTTGTTTTCTTGGGCAGTCCGCAGGATATCTTTTATTTCCGGGTCCGGGCATTCCTGAAAAGGGCAAATGCGTGTTCCGGAATAAAGTTCCCCGTGCACGGTATAATCGTAATAGACCTCAATATGAGTGCCCGCAATCTGGTCTGGATGTGCAACCTCAGCCACGTCCACAATCAGGGCCTGAGTCTGTACCCAGTGCCCTGATTGCCAATAGGTCCATACAATCTTGCTGCCGTCTGCCAGGTAATAGGCTCCAAGCAGAAGAAACGGGATCCCCAGGATCAGCAGCAAGAGCTTGCGGAACGTGGCAAACATGCCTAAGCCTGTTCCGGTTCAAAGCCGATTTTACGGATAGCTTCACGCACAGAGTTCATATCCACAGTGTCTGCGGCATCAAATTCAGCCTGCCCAGGATCTAAACTGACCTGTACATTGCTGATGCCAGGCATGGACTGCAAAAGTTTGCTCACAGAACCAGTGCAATGATTACAAGACATTCCAGAGATTTTAAGTACAGCCATATAACCTCCCTTTGATCATGGTTTAGCCCCGATACATCCGGGGTACTATACAAAACGACCCGTGAAACGGGGAACAACAAAGCGGCACTTTCTCCAAGAACGCCGCATATTGCAAGCGAGTACTCCTGATCATGTTTTTTCGACACGGACTTTTTGGCAAGGCCCGGCCCAATTCCCGGCGCATGGATGAACAATACTGGAAACGCTATCGTATCCGCCTTAAAAACGCCAAAGCCATTGAAGGCATTGCCAAAGCTGGTGAACTGGTGGTGGCAACCCTTGATCTGGTGGCCCAGGAGTTATGCCCTGGCATGACCACAGAGGAAATTAACACCCTGGTCCATGAATTTACCCTTAAGCACGGCGCACGGCCTGCCCCACTGCAGTATAATGGATTTCCCAAAAGTGTGTGCGTATCCATTAACGAGGTTGTCTGTCACGGCATTCCTGGTTCAGAGACAGTGCTGGATGGCGATATTGTCAACGTGGATGTGACCAGTATTCTTGGTGGCTGGTACGCTGATGCCAGCCGCACCTTTTGCGTGGGCCAGGTGAGTGAGGAAGCCAGAAACTTGGTGCGCGTAGCCAAAGAATGCCTGGCCCTGGGCATTGCTGCGGTCCGGCCTGGCGCGACATTAGGGGATGTGGGGTATGCTGTGCAGTGTCATGCCGAAGGTCATGGCTATTCTGTGGTGCGCAATCTGGTTGGACATGGCATAGGGCATGCGTTTCATGAGCAACCGCAAGTCATGCACACCGGGCGACCCGGCCAGGGTATTCCCCTGGTGCCGGGCATGGTTTTTACCATTGAACCCATGATCAATCAGGGCGGCCATCAAACCACATGCCTGTCAGATGGCTGGACCGTGGTCACTGCTGACGGCAGCCTGTCTGCCCAGTTTGAACAAACCGTGCTGGTGACAGATACTGGCGTGCGCAGTGTAACGCCCTTTGATCTGGAGGCGTAGCACTCAACGCATCACTTCACCGTATCAAACCAGAAATGGGCATTTGCAAAAATTTCAGGATGCGGCCTGTTTTCTGCTGTGTTGTCTAAGTGCTGCTGGGGCCACTGGCACGGCAGGCGACGAATCTGACAGAACGCGAATATCATCCATGGTCCTGGCCAGGCTGCTCAGGCTGAAATTACACAGCATATGTACTGGCTTTTTATGTTTTTTACCCAGATTTTTGACCATAAGACAGGCCCCGTGGCTGTTACAGTTGACCGGACACAGGACAACATCAGCGCGTTGCACGCTGTTCTCCAGGGCCTTGCGCCCGGATTTCATATTTCCGGAATGGTATTCAAGAATTCCACCGCGTTTTTCCACCAGATTCCGATAGGCCTTTTCCATCCGTTCAATGCCGCCAACAATAAGCACACGCTTTTCACAAAGGTCATACGATGGACACTGCGGCCCACACTCTGAACCCTTGCACGAGTCACCAGCGTATGCTTTGCGCATGGTTGCATCCAGGGCCAGATGCGCTGCAAAATCTTCCTCGACCTGTGCGAGTTTTTTGTGCGCCTCTTTCAGGGCCTGGTTCAGGGCGGCAATTTCCTGATCCCGTGCCCTAAGCTGCACGTAAAGTTCTGACTCGGAACGCTCCGGGTTCTGCGGATTCTCCAGATTGGTTTGGGCGGTGTTCACAACAAGGCGCAGCTGCTGTCCCGGATAAACGTGATTTTTATCCGCAGCCAGAGAGCGCGACAGTTTTTCATTTTCAGCACGCAGTTTTTTGTTGGCTGTTTCCAGATCTCGCACTGTGTCGCCCAGTTGCACGTTGCGGGCGCGTAGCGCGCGCTGATCCTTCCGGGCAGCAGCGTATGCCTTGGCATGTTCATGCATGGCCATGTGCAGGGTTCCGAAAATTTCGCACATGGCAGAATAACTCAAACTGCGTACAGCCGCAGTCCACAGAAGCCCGGCACAGTCAGCCTCCTGGATTCCTGTGTTCCAGACCTGGAGAAATTCAGGCTCAGCCATGTCCAGGTAGGCATCATATTTTTTTTCATATTTGCGAGCCAGCAGCGCCTCAAGTTTTCTGGACAGCGGATTTTCGGCATTCATGGTCGCCACAAGCATCTCATGCACGGCAAAATCTGTTTTGCTATGTTCGGCAGCCCCAACTTTGCGACACAGCTGGCGTTGCTCGTTAATGCTCAGACACATCCCCACCACAGGACAGCGGAACGC
>JAAYGZ010000338.1 GCA_012727515.1 Desulfovibrionales bacterium | reverse complement strand
GCTATGTTCTTCATCCAGACCACGTGTATGTGGTTATTCCTGAATTTTCTTTCTGTATCCCTGAAGCGCACATGGAATTGATCAAGCCGGTTTATCTGGCTCCAGTCACTTCAGATCAGGTAACTATTTCTGCAGAACACATTGCCTATTGCTGGTTTCCATCTCAGGACATCGCAGATCGCCTGCATTGGGACTCCAATCGCCAGTCTTTCCACCAGGTGCTGGAATTTAGCCGCAGCCTGTGCGTGACTCCGACCCATCTTTAAGCGTGCTCAACCTTGTCATCAAGGCCAACACTACGCCGCACATCCCTTAGCTCTGATGCAGAAAGATAGCGCCATGCTCCTGTGGCCAGATCACCCAAAGCAAGCGGGCCTTGGGCTATGCGCCGCAAGCGCAGAATAGTCAGGCCCAGATCGCGGCACATGCGACGAATCTGCCGGTTAATGCCCTGCCGCAGCACCATGTGCAACACAGTATCCTGGTCTTTCGAGCCAGACACAATCTGTACCTCCACCGGTGCAAGCTGTTCGCCCTCATGCAAACGCATGCCCGCACGCATGGTATGAATGCTGGACTCTGAGACAGCGCCGCGAATACGGACTTCGTATGTTTTAGGATGTTCATGGCGCGGATGGGTCAGACGCAGGGTCAGCTCTCCATCGTTGGTCAGCACCAGCAGGCCTTCAGACATATAATCCAGGCGCCCCACAGGAAAAAGCCGCTGCGTGCGCAAATCTTCTGGCAAAAGGTCAAGCACTGTTGTGCGCTGCTGAGGATCACGAACCGTACACACTACATGCACGGGCTTGTGCACCATGATGTACAGGGGCCGGACTGCCTGCGCCCCCACAGGCTTGGCATCACAGAGCACCTTGTCTTGCCCAGGCACAACCCGAGTTCCCGGTTCAGTCTGTACCTGGCCATTAACACGCACTCGTCCTGCCTGGATAAGGGCGTCAGCGCCCCGGCGAGACGCCAAACCAGCCTCAGCCAAAAATTTATTTAAACGCACAGGAATGGGAATAGAGGATGACATGAGCGCTGCCATAGAAAGAAGGCCCTGGAAGCGCAAGAAAAAAGCCGGGCCAATGCTTGTATTCTCCTGCATAGGAGCCCGCGCAGAGGCGTCTCAGGGCTACATGGAACTATATGGAAATGACTTTATCCGCCACCTGCTGACTGGTGACAACATCAAGCATGTTCGTTACCTGGCCCACGGCTTTTTGTCCTATGAGCTGAAAAAATTCCAGACAAGTGCCACAAACTAAAATAGACACGCCTGCTGCTTCCAGACGCTGCAAGCTTTCACACGCCGGGCTATCCTGCGTGGCCAGACGCACAGCGCCATTGACCAGAATAATACGCCACAAGGAACTGCCTAGCTCAGGCAGGGTCAGGAGAAAATTGTGCATAAGTCGCGCCCCCAGCTCATCATCGCCTTGCCCGATCCGATCAGAGGTTAAAAAAACAAGTACCTGCTGCGGACAGACAGGACAGGCTGGTGCTGCTTGCCGGGCCTGTTCAGACGTGACGGCAGATTCAGCACCTTCTGCATGGGCAGCAATAATCCAGGTTGCGCCGTCCTGAGTTACATGATCAACCTGCCAGTGCTGGCTGACAAGAAAACGGCTCACATTTTCCCGCGCAGCCTCATTATCAACAATGACCTGTACTGCACACACGCTTTTATCACTTAAAACCTGCTTGCAACGCAGTACCGGCTTAGGGCATGGTTCACCCTCACAATGCACAACTGTTGGCATAAAATCCCCCTTGTACTCATTTGGATAGCCAAACACTGAACACAGACAAAACACCTGGTCAAATCACTTTTTCTTATCCATACACAGCCAGGGTATTATTTTTTTCAATACAAACCTGCATAGTAAGAGCAGGAACACAGAAGGCTTGCGTGCATATACACATTTCTCCTCACACTCTGGGCGCTTTTCTGGCATGGATGGTCCGCTATTGGGGAGCCACCCTGCGCATTACACGCCGCAATGCAGAAACATTTTTTGATCCGGATATACGCACAAAGCGCCCGATCATTTTGCTGTGGCATGATGAAATTTTTCCTCTTATCCCGTCTCATGCCAATGATCACTTTACCTGTGTGGTGAGCCAAAGTCGGGATGGAGAAATTTTGGCCCAGGTGCTGGAGCGCTTTGGCCTGCGCACAGTACGTGGTTCGAGTTCACGCGGAGGATTACGCGCCTTGATTGCTGCTAAAAAAAATATGACCGCAACAGGATGTGGTGTCATTTTTACCGTGGACGGGCCGCGTGGACCACGTCACAAGGTCAAGCCTGGCGCGGTCTTTTTGGCAGAACACACAGGCTCACCCATTATTCCGGTTCGTGTGCTGATGCGTAAGGCCTATATTTTTCACAAAGCCTGGGACAAATTTCAGCTCCCCTGGCCCTGGTCTGGCTGTGAAATTCGCTATGGCGATCCAATGTATCTACCACCCACAAACGGCGATGAAGCTATGCTGCACCAGCATTGCCTATGCCTGGAACAGGCCATGCATAACCTGGGAGAAAACTGATGCGCGATCTTTT
>JAAYGZ010000004.1 GCA_012727515.1 Desulfovibrionales bacterium | reverse complement strand
TCATCTGGCAGGTGCTCAACTGGCTGCGACGCATGGTTGCCAACATGATCTTTGTCGCGTTGGTGGTCATACTTCTGGCAGCTGTTCTGGCCGAGCGCACCAGCCCTGTGGCTCCGCGTTCTGTGCTGGAACTTCATCCCAGTGGCCGTCTGGTTGAAGAGGCCCAGCCCCTGCACCCCTTTGATACTCTAGCCAACCAGATGGACAAGAGTAGTCTGCCTGGAGAAACCAAAGTCCAGGACATGATTAACGCAGTGCTCAGTGCAGCCACAGATCCCAATATCCTGGCCCTGAGCATTGATGCCTCTGACATGCGCGGCTGTGACACCACAAAGCTGCTGGACCTGGGCGCGGCCATCCGCACCTTTAAGCACAGCGGCAAACCTGTGTTTGCCCACGGCGCTGCCTTTACCCAGGGCCAGTATCTGCTGGCGTCTTATGCGGATCATGTCTCGGTCAGCCCTTTGGGTGGAGTGGCCCTCACTGGTTTCGGACTTTTTCAGACCTACTTCAAGGGCTTGCTGGACAAGACCCAGGTCAATTTTCATATTTTCCGTGTTGGCGATCATAAAACCGCTGTCGAGCCTTTTACGCGCCATGATATGTCTGCTGAGGCCAAAGAAGATGGCCTGATCTGGGTTAGCCAGCTCTGGCAGACCTATGTCCGGGAAATTGCAGTCAACCGGAGTATTTCCCCTGACACCCTGAGCAACTATGTGCAGCACATTGACCAGCATCTGGCCCAGGTGCAGGGCAATGCGGCCCTCCTGGCCCAGCAGACCAGCCTGGTAGATGCCGTGTACACAACAGAGCAGTACACCCAGGCCCTGGCAGACAAACTGGAACTCAGCCAGGATGACCTGACGCTCATACCCAGCCATGAGTATGTACGCAAAATGCCAACCCAAACCAGCACAGGCCCGTATGTGGCCATAGTGCGCGGCAGAGGGGCCATTATGCCTGGTATGCGCGATGAAAGCATGATTGGCAGCACCACCATGATTGAACGCCTGCGCCAGGCCAAAAACGACCCGGACATTGCCGCTGTGGTTCTGCGCCTGGACAGCCCAGGTGGCAGCGCCACAGCCTCTGAGGACATTGCCCTGGAAGTTACGGCTCTGCGCAAAGCAGGCAAGCCCGTGGTTGTGTCCATGGGAACCCTGGCCGCATCCGGAGCCTACTGGATCGCTGCTGCGGCCGACCGCATTGTGGCAGCACCCAGCACTCTTACTGGTTCCATTGGCATTTTTGCGGCCCTGCCCACTTTTGAAAACACCGCCCAAGCCTGGGGCATTACCACGGATGGTGTGGCAACATCGCCCCTGGCAGGGCTGGGCAACCCGCTTCTGCCCTTGCCGCCTGTGGCTCAGGCCTCATTGCAGCAGCTTCTTGAGTTTGGATATTCGGCTTTTTTAGAGCGGGTCATGCAGGGACGCGGACTGAGCCTGGAACAGGCCGAAGCCTCGGCACAGGGCAGGGTTTTTACCGGCCAGCAGGCCCTGGAGCGCAAACTGGTTGACCACCTTGGCGACCTGAATCAGGCGGTGCACATAGCCGGAGAGCTGGCCGG
>JAAYGZ010000337.1 GCA_012727515.1 Desulfovibrionales bacterium | reverse complement strand
GGCTGCATACGCTCCAGAAATTCTTCCTGCCCGTGCAGATCAGAGGCCGGAATCTGCGTCCAGACCCGGTCCAGAAATTCAGAAATATCAGCATGGGGAATAATGGGTGGGGCAGTGACCAGTTCCTGTACCAGGTTGGGGCGCAAGCCTGTCTGCACTGGATAAAAACTATGTTTCAGACAAACCCACAAGGGAAGCTGGCCATAAAAGTTAATTTTCTGGTTTAAGATAGAGAAGGGTACTTTGCCGGCCCGACCAAGCATGACATCAAAGGTCAGGCCATCGTCAATGAATCTGGGGCGTAACTGCAAACGCATGGGCGTGCTTTCAATACGCACTGGTTGTTCGCTTTCTTCCCAGAACAGGTAATACTCATTTTTAATGGCCCAGAAGAACCAGTTCATCAGGCCAAAGGGGATATCCACCCGGTGCCCGTAATAGTCCAGGTGCTGGCCAATCTGCTCTGCAACGCGGGGTAAATCAGGAGAGATTTCACACCACTCAGGGTTGCGGGCCAATTGTTCCAGGGTCACTGGATTTTGTACTGTGGACAAGCCGGATTTGTTTTGCCTGGCGCGGAAAAACTCCACCTGCAAGCGGCCTGGTTCTGTGTAAAAGCGATAAATCAAGTAGTGCAGGCCTGGTTCCGGCTCCAGGGCAGTGGAGAAAAAATAGCGGAAACTGTGTTTCCATTCAGATTTGACCAGGGGTGTTTCTGCTTCTTTCTGCACGGACAGCCGGGCCATGATACCTAAGACCGTGGCCGCCACATGCCGGCAAATGCCAGAAAAAGAGTCCTGACAATTGCAATAGGAATGGACGGTTTCATGCTCTAAATTTATGCCAAGCTCTGCGCTGTAGGTTTGAAACTCATCCCCCTGGATCTGTCCTTCTACATCCCAGGACTCTTCGTCGTGGCGGATATCAATTTTTTGAATGCCTCCATCTGCAACCAGGTACTGTGCTCCATCGCGAATATGCTCAGGAATACTTTCAGCAAGAAAGGTGCGGAGGATCTGCTGGACATGTTCTTCGGCCTGTATTGTTGACATATATGGATTTTACTCCTGAAAAGCGTGTTTTTTATATATTTCCCCTGTTCTGCTCCCAGGAGCACAGCAGGGCACAATAGGGCCATCTAATCAAATCAGGATTCTTTTTCAAGGGCCGAGACGATTTTTTGGATACATCCATATTTTTTAGTAAAATATTTTATTTTACATGGTGTTGGGTGCGTGTGCAGGAGTAAAAAACTCAGTCTGCACCGAGTAAAAAATATTTTTGCCTCCGGTTCCCTGGCTCCGTGTACGCGGAAGTTGACTTTTTATGGGGCCAAGGACAACTTCAAGGCAGATTGCGCGTTTATCCTTGTATTCTCCTGACAGGACAATTTATGATACGTATTACTGACACGTTAGACCAGGCATCTTCTTATCTGCCCCCGGCTGATCTGGAGCTGATTCAGAAGGCCTATGTTTTTTCCGCTGCTGCACACGCTGGTCAAATCCGTTTATCAGGAGAGCCATATTTGTCGCGTCCTCTTGAGGTCAGCTATATCCTGGCAGAACTCAAGCTTGATGCCGCAACCATTATTGCCGGACTGTTGCATGACACTGTTGAGGATACAGATGCCTCAATCCCTCAGATTATAGAGCAATTTGGGCCAGAAGTCGGAGCCATTGTCGAAGGCGTAACCAAAATCAGCAAAATGAATTTTGAGTCCAAAGAGCAGGCCCAGGCCGAGAATATCCGTAAAATGATTCTGGCCATGGCTGATGATATCCGGGTTATTCTGGTTAAGCTGGCAGACAGGCTGCACAATATTTCGACTCTGGAATTTCAGAAAGAACATAAACAACGTGCTATTGCCCTGGAAACAATGGGTATTTATGCGCCTCTGGCGAATCGCCTGGGCCTGTACCGCATTAAGGTGCAGTTGGAGAATTTAAGCCTCAAGTACTTAAAGCCGGATATTTATGCGCAGATTTCTGAAGGCATTACCCGCTACCAGGAACAGGGCCAGGCCTATATTGATCGCGTGTCAGCCATGATTCAGGAGCTTTTGCTGGAAAATGAGGTAAAATCCAGGGTCAAAGGCCGGGTCAAGCATATTTATTCCATTTATCACAAAATGAAGCAGCGGGGCCTGGGGCTGGATCAGATTTTTGATATGATCGCCTTTCGGGTCATCGTCAGTAATTTACGGGAATGTTACACTGCCCTGGGGCTGGTGCATTCCTTGTGGAAGCCTGTGCCTGGGAAGTTTAAGGATTATATTTCCATGCCTAAGGCCAATATGTACCAGAGTTTGCACTCCACAGTCATTGGCCCGGACGGAGAACGCATTGAAATCCAGATTCGTACAGAAGAGATGCATCAGCTGGCCGAAAATGGCGTGGCCGCTCATTGGGCCTATAAGGAGCAGGGCAGCAAAAAAGTCCAGGATGAAGACAGATTCAGTTGGTTGCGCCAGATTTTAGATTGGCAGGGGGACTTAAAAGATTCTCGTGATTTCATGTCCACCCTGAGCCTGGATCTGTTCCAGGACGAGGTGTATGTTTTCACGCCCAGAGGCCAGGTCAAGGAATTGCCAGAAGGTGCGACCCCAGTGGATTTTGCCTATCTCATCCATACAGAAGTGGGCAATCATTGCACCGGGGCCAAGGTTAATGGGCGCATTGTGCCCCTGAATACTCCGCTTAAAAACGGAGACACTGTTGAGATCATTACAGATGCTTCGCGTAACCCCAGCCGGGACTGGCTGCAGTTTGTCAAATCAGGCAAGGCGCGCTCGCGCATCAAGCACTGGATAGGCACTGAAGAACGGGTACGCAGTCTGGCCCTGGCCAAAGAACTGCTTGAAAAAGAAGGGCGTAAACTTGGCATTAACGTGGGCAAGGCCATTAAAAACAGTGAATTTGAAGCCGCGGCCAAAGATTTTTCTTTCCGCCAGGTGGATGATTTGTTTTCTGCTGTGGGCCATGGCCGCATCACAGCCCGACAGGTGCTGCGCAAACTTCTGCCCAAGGATGAACAAAAAGAAGAAACCAGAACAGCAGAGCCTGTTGCTCCCAAGCCTCCAACCGGTCGTGATGCCATCAGTATCAAAGGCGCCGATGATGTGCTGATCCGCTATGCCCAGTGTTGCAATCCGTTGCCTGGAGATCCGATCATTGGCTATATCAGCCGTGGACGAGGGGTCACTGTGCACACGCAGGACTGTCCCAATGTGGCCAATATGGAGATTGAACGCCTGCTGGATGTGAGCTGGGGAAATCAGGAAGAAAATGCAAAAGTTCTGCCCGCACGCATTAAGGTCATTTGCAGAAATCAGCGTGGCATGCTGGGAACCATCAGTGGTGTGCTGGCTGCTGAAGGCGTGAACATTGACTCTGGCCAGTTTACCTCCAGTGTGGACGGGCTTTCAGAACTGGACTTTTTGATTGAAGTGAAAACAACGTCTCAACTTTATAGTATTATTGATAAACTTCGTAACATTGAAGCGGTGCAGGAAGTGCGGCGCTTTGCCACTGGCTAGACCGGGCAGGCTGGCCTTTAATTTTTTCATTGTGTCTGATCTGTAAAAACCATATACTTTTTTCAACACAGGCCACAAGGAAGCGACCTTGTGGTTTTTTTTCGCTCTTATTACCCCAAGCCATAAAGGATAGTTCATGACCAGTACCAGCGCCCTGCAAGCGGGCAGTTCTGTAGAATCGTTATGTAAAAAATGTAAAACAGTGACCGACCACCATGTGGTGGCTTTGGTTGGTGATAAGATCGCCAAGGTGCAGTGCAAGGTTTGCAACGCTCGCCACGCCTATCAGTCGCCGCATGCGGAAAAGACGCCCAAACAGCCAGCCACGCCCAAAAAGGCACGGTCAGCAGCGCCGGCAAAGTCTGCACGCAGTACTGCCTTGACAGAGCAATGGGAAAAGATGGTCAGCCAGGCAACATCATGCCTGCCCTATGCCATGGACGCCAGATTTCAGGTGGGCGATATCCTTGAGCACCCTATTTTTGGGCGGGGGTATGTGCAAAAATGTCTTCGCCCCAATACAGTGGAAGTGCTGTTTGCAGATCAGATACGACTTCTGCGCTGTGCTGCGTTCTAAGGATATGCTGATTAAACCGAAATTCGTCATTGCGAACGAAGTGAAGCAATCCAAAATTATTGGTTTAGCACTAAGTTACAGATTGCCGCGTCCTGCCGCACTCCGTTCGCAGTCCTCGCAATGACTGATTTAATCAGTGCATCTCTAAGAACCCGCTGATTGCACCGTCCTTTTTATAAAAATGGTTTGATCAGTACGTTTTTATTCTTGTATTTTAATTGTACCCAGGTGGGTTGTCTCTTTTTTTCAGCTTCATTGAGGAGCCGTTTTTTTGTGCAGAGGAGAATTGCGTGAGTATTGAGCATAATAATCAGATCAGAAATATAGCTATCATTGCCCATGTTGACCATGGGAAAACGACCCTGGTGGATGCCATGATCCGCCAGACCGGAGT
>JAAYGZ010000336.1 GCA_012727515.1 Desulfovibrionales bacterium | reverse complement strand
GGCCAGGCCGTTGATTAAATCCTGATTTTTTAGGTTATCTATGCTTAACACCCCTTTTTCCCCTTGGCCTTCCTTTACCGAGGAAGAGGCCAACGCTGCGCGTGATGTTCTGCTTTCCAACAAGGTCAACTACTGGACAGGCCAGGAGTGCCGGGAGTTCGAGAAGGAGTTTGCTGCCTGGGCGGATGCCGAATATGCCATTGCTCTGGCCAACGGTACTGTTGCGCTGGATCTGGCGCTCAAAGCGCTGAACATTGGCGCAGGCGATGAGGTTGTTGTTACCTCGCGTACCTTCCTGGCTTCTGCCTCCAGCATTGTGACCGCCGGCGCTGTTCCGGTATTTGCTGATGTGGATGCTGATTCGCAGAACGTGACTGCCGACACCATGCGGGCGGTGCTGACTGAGCGCACCAAGGCCGTCATCTGTGTGCACCTGGCCGGTTGGCCCTGTGATATGGACCCGATCATGGAACTGGCCCGCGAGCATAATCTGTTTGTGATCGAGGACTGTGCCAAGGCCCATGGTGCCCGTTACAAGGGGCGCTCTGTCGGCTCTATCGGTCATGTCGGGGCCTGGTCGTTCTGCCAGGACAAGATCATGACCACTGGGGGTGAAGGGGGCATGGTCACGACCAATGATCGTGAGTTGTGGAAGCGTATGTGGTCGTACAAGGATCATGGCAAATCCTGGGATGCAGTATATGAGCGTGACCACCCGCCGGGCTTTCGCTGGCTGCATGACAGCTTTGGCACCAACTGGCGGATGACCGAGGTGCAGGGCGTTATCGGGCGTATTCAGCTCAAGCGGATGGGGGACTGGACGGCTGCGCGGACTCGCAATGCACTGCGTATCTGGGAGACCTGTCGGCAGTCTGATGCGGTGCGGGTGCCGGAGTTTGATGAAGCTGGTGGCTCTGTGCACGCCCATTACAAGTGTTATGTGCAGGTGCGTCCGGAGAGTCTTGTCGAGGGTTGGAATCGGGACAGAATTGTCAATGAAATCGTTGCCCGTGGTGTGCCTTGTTTCCAAGGTTCCTGCTCCGAGGTGTATCTGGAAAAAGCCTTTGATGGAACTGACTGGCGTCCCGCTGAGCGCTTGCCTGTTGCGAAGAAACTGGGTGAGACCAGTCTGATGTTCCTGGTGCACCCGACTTTGACTGATGCTGAGATTGAAAAGACCTGTGCGGTGATTGCTGAAGTTCTGGGGCTGGCTGGGGTACGGTAAGTTCTCATCGGGGCGGTTTGAGTGGTGGGCATTTACCCTTTGGTGGTGAAGGCTGCCTCAGGCAACGTCCTCGCTTCGGCCATTTAGGGTGTGGTGAGGCGTTTCAAGGCCAGAGGATTCAGAGTGGCTGGCAGGTGTCAGGTAAGCTGAAGAAGACATATCCACAATTTGAAGATCCTGCCCGCGTTAACCCTGTGCTTTTCATGAACATTTCGTAACATATGGCTGTCGCATTGAGATGATCTGTGTTGGTCGCCATTTTCCGAGGTTCCGGTAGTGCTGAAAGAAAAACTTATTCGGCTGAGTAACAGGCAAAAACGCACCATTCAGATCCTGGCTGATGTGATTCTGTTGTCATTGGCCCTGTGGCTGGCGCTGTTTCTGCGACTCAGTGAGCAGGGCTGGCTGTGGCCTGAGGGTGGCCAGGGCTGGCTGTTTCTGATGGGGCCTGTGCTGGCTATTCCGCTGTATGTGCGTACCGGCATGTACCGCGCGGTGATGCGGCACTTTGGTAACGTGGCGCTGTTCAGCATTGCCAAGGGTGTGACCTATGGTTTTCTGGCGTTCGCCTTTGCCTTGCTGGTGGCCAGGGAGCTGGGTTGGGAAGTGCTCTTTCCCCGGTCCGCTTACTTCTCCTTTTGGGCGCTGAGTCTGTTGCTGATCGGCGGGCTGCGCCTGATTGCCCGTGAGTACTTCATGGGTAACTGGCTGACCGCCGGGCTGCCGGTATTGCATCAGCGCTCTCTTTTGTCGGGTAGAATGGCGCGCCACCTATGCTCGGGGCCATGATCTATCAGTGATTTTCTGACCTTCTGACTGCCTGCGGGAGTATGTTGTGCCTAACAGTTTCAAACGTCGTCATTCGCGCTGGTATGAAGTGCTACTATTCAACCAGTTTTTCCTGTTTTTGCTTGGTTATGTGGTTGTTGTTCTGGTGCCAAACTGGATCAGGTGGGGCGAGGCGCTCATGCGCTGGCCCATGAACGAGACCCAGCTGAATACGCTGATTGCCAACAGCTTGGCCTACACCGCTTCCTTTTTCATTTTGCACAAATTCAAACGGTTTCCGGGCACCAGCACGCTACCTTTTATCATCCCAACGCTGCTGATGTCCTGGCTTATTGTCTTCGCTATTATTCTGTTCCTCCGTGAAGAGTCATATGCGAGGCAGGTCCTAACCTACTCATTTTTGCTGGCTAACCTATGGGCGTTTGCGGGTTTCTTCCTTGGCAGGCGTTTTCAGCAGCCCAAGCTTGCGGTGGTGCCCTTTGGGCGAGGTGTGGAGTTGGCTGGCAACCCGCATGCAATCATTACCATGTTGGATAAGCCTGATCTGCGCGGTCGTCGGTATG
>JAAYGZ010000335.1 GCA_012727515.1 Desulfovibrionales bacterium | reverse complement strand
TACCTGCTCTGACGTCGCCGTGAACGGAGTAAATGAAAATTTTGCTCATTATATTACACGCAAGGGCCTGGACCTCAAGCTCCCTTTAGTGGCTGATTATTACGGAGCCATGATTAACATCAGCTTTCAGCGCGTTGATACAGCAACGGGCGTGGTCAAACTTTATGCTCCTGTTTTTACAGGTGTGCGCTACAGATATGCAAAAACAGTCACAAACTATGTTGAGGCATTCAAAACGCGGATCAAAGATGCAGCTCTCTCTTCAGAACAGATCATTTTTTCGTGTAATTGCGTCCTGAACTATCTTGAACTTGAAAGCAAAAACGCAATACCTTTTATCGGTCCCATTACATTTGGTGAGATTGCCTACCAACTTCTTAATCAAACCCTGGTCTATCTCACAATCCATGACGTGTAGTCACCAAATGCAGGACAGGCCGCAAGCGGCCTGTCCTGACTACCATGCACCCTGCTTCCAGACTTCCGTGAGTGGCTTGCGCCCGGACGGAGCTTCCCAGTCCACATATGGTTTTTCCAGTTTTTCACGCACATCAAGCACACCCAGGGCAAATCCTGCAACCACTTCATACTCTTCTGCATTGATAGCAAACGTTGCATAAATACCCTCTTTATTGATTCCGGCCATGCCGTGTGTGTACAGCCCGAATTTACGCGCTTGCAGCGTTAAAGACATCCAGGCTGCTCCGCAATCATATATTGCCCATCCATTATGCTGCCCGTTGTGGGTAAAGGTGCGATGGGCAATCATAAAACCAAGGACAGAAGCGTTGAGCGCCCATTTTTGATTAGGCTTTGTCAGCAATCCCAAAAAAGTATCAAATGTTTCTTCTGTGGAGGTCAAAATCCGCCACGGCTGCTCATTATAGGCTGATGGCGCCCACCGTGCAGCATCAAAAATAATGGCCAGATCTTCCTGGGCAATGGATGTTTTTTTAAACGATCGCGGCGACCACCGGGCCGGAAACTCTGCGCCAACACCAGCAAGCGGATCACGGGTGCTCATATCGGCCTCATACGCGCTGGGATATGTGTTCATACGTCCTCCATTATTGTACTATACGTTGAAAAAAGCACTGATTTGTCCTGTCATTATGATGCTCTGCTGCGGTTTACTCAGCATTTCCTTAAAATCCATCAATCTCTGGCCTCACTTTGTCCAGCCACTCCTGCCATACATCTCGCGCCCGCAGTGCGTAAAGTTCTTTACGCTTTTTCTTTGGCGCACGTTTATTCAGGGCAGGCATGAGGCCAAAATGTATGTTAGAAGGTTGGAAATTTTTTGCTGCTGTGCGCACATGGCCAAGCAGAGCACCGAGAGCAGTTTCCTGGGGTGGCAAAGGTAGTTGCCTGGCCAGCCATAAGCCAAGCCATAAGCCAGTGGCCGCAGACTCAAGATATCCTTCTACTCCACTGAGCTGTCCGGCTATGTACACTCCTGGTCTGGCGACAAGTTCAAGTTGCGGCGTCAGCACTGCTGGTGCTTGCACATAGGTATTGCGATGGATGCTGCCCAGTCGCAAAAACTCCACCTGCTCCAGGCCAGGAATCATCCGAAAAATTCGCTCCTGCTCTCCGTATTTGAGCTTGGTCTGAAAACCAGTCATGTTCATGGCTGTTTTATCTTTATTCTCAGCTCGTAACTGCACAACAGCAAAGGGCTGCTGCCCTGTGCGCGGGTCAATCAGGCCCACGGGCTTGAGAGGGCCAAAAGCCAAAGTCATGGCACCGCGTTCAGCCATGACTTCTATGGGCAGGCACCCCTCGAAATGCAGTTCTTTTTCAAAGTCTCGCGCTGCAACCTTGTCCCCGTGCACAAGCTCATGCACAAAATGCAGATACTGTTCCTCAGTTAACGGACAATTCAAATAATCGCGCTCCTCAGGCGCATACCGTGAGGCCCAGAAAGCAACATCAGTGTTAATGGAATCTGTTGCAACAATAGGAGCAATCGCGTCATAAAAAGCTAAATACGTGTGCCCGACAATCTGACCAAGATGTTCGGCCAGTCTGGTGCTCATAAGAGGACCAGCAGTAATAATAACCGGCTCAGACTCACAGGCAAGATCATCAAGAGTATGCACTTCGCGTCGAATGACAACAATATTAGGATGCGCACTAATCCGCTGAGTCATCTCATGGGAAAAAAGCTCCCGGTCCACGGCCAGGGCTTTTCCTGCCGGAACACGTGTATGCTGCGCGACATCCATAACCAGACTGCCTAGCTCAATCATTTCGCGCTTAAGCAGGCCAATTCCTGTTTCCAGCTCAGCAGAGCGAAAGGAATTTGAACACACCAGTTCGGCCAGGTGTTCACTCTGGTGCGCAGGAGAAAAGGCCTGCGGCTTCATTTCATATAGCACAACCTCCCACCCATGTTGTGCCAGCTGCCACGCGGCTTCACACCCAGCCAGGCCTGCGCCAATAATATGCACCCTTTTTTTCACGTATAGTCCTTAATGGTTATATGAGAAGCACGCAGAACACTTGCCTGCGCCAAAGTCAAAAAAAGTGCGGAGACTTTCCAGCCTCCGCACTTTGTGTACTCTTCTATCAGATTTGGCTAATCTGTACTCAAAGCCATGCAAACTGGCTTTGTTCTGTTGTACCAATTTTTATTTCCATGCATGTTAACAGTGTCAAATACAAGTTAATCCTAAATTGTTACAGGTTATGTACAATTGGAGAAACTAAAAAGACGACATAATTCGATGTTGCAGTTGTTGATGTTATTACCTTCCACCGCGCCAGCACAACACTCGGAATATTTCCTCGATACGCGCCTCACTTTGGAACAGGTTACTCATACAAAAAAACAATCAACACGCCTTCATCAGGTAAGGGTTTCTTGTAAACTTCCAATCCAACACGCCAGAAAAAAGGTTAGGTTTGTAGTTTCCAAAAACATCCAACAACCCAGAAAGCCTCTGCAAAACCGACGCGTAACACATGTGTTGAGGCTCTTGACTACCTTGCTAATGAAACCCTGAAACAAGTCAAGATCTATTTTGACGAATTTTTTCTGCCATAATTTTTGTCACAGCAGCAAAAATTCCACTGAATATCCCGAAAAAAAAGGCTTTTGCCGGCGCATAGCCAAACCAGCTGGCCATCATTCCAATTGATCCTCCAATAAGAATCCCCCGCAACACCACATGACCAGCACCTTGTTCTTGCCGCTCTTTCATATTTTCTCCTCTTTCCAGTATGTTATGGTACTGGATTTTTCATAATTGTGTTGAGCTGAGCCATAATGCGTTCCTTGTAAAACTGAACCACATCTTCTCTGGACATAATCATATCCAACTGCCTTGTATGCATAAGAATATGCCCCAGGAGCTCCAGGCGTTTCTCCACAAAGCTCTGGTCACAGCCATCAATACGGGCAAACATGGCGTCTTCGCGAACTTTGACATGAAAATCGTATTCTTCAAGAATTTCCCCAACAAAACTGGCCCGGCGTTCCCGGCGATACGCATCTGCGGCCCCACCCTTAAAACGAAAACGGATATAATTTTCACGTGCTCGACTGCCAGCCAAGGCCTCAACTGAGGTAAAATGAAAGCCAAAACGTGATTGCAAATTGCGAAAATGCTTTGAAATCATGAAATAATTGCGTTCTGCAAAATTAGAAGCCAGGGTCGGTTCCAGGTTACGATTGGCTGTGGCCTGAAACAATACTGCCAAAAACCCTTTGCCATCTAAGCTGGGCGGGCCTTCCCACGGAAAAGCCTCAATGCCCCGCCACAAGGCCAGCATGGGAATAGAGGCGATATTGGCCAGTGAAACCATATCTTCATGGGTTTCTTTGTGAAAACCATCTTCAAGATTAATGACCCACCACTGCATGGGCACAATGGACTTGAGCTGTTTGCTGGAGCGCAGGGAAAAATTGTGATCCCGGCCAAATGAAAACATCTCGGCAACGGATTTTTCATGACAGAACCGGGTGATGTCATGCAGTGTCTGGCAGTTTGCAGCAGCAAATTCCACGCTGTCTGGATTGGTCAGATTAAGCGGGGCAATATGCGCACTCACACGCAACAGGGTCTGAAAAACCGGGCTGTCTTCTGCCATCACCGGTTTTCTGGGAGCTTGGTCCAGGAGCGCATCCTGCTGCCCTGGATACACTGCCGCATTATCTGCATCCAGGGTCACAACCTGACCTGGTGCAAGTATTTTGGTCGCGTCTGTGGCCCCAAAAAGTGCGGGCACTCCAAACTCACGCGCCACATTTGCCAAATGTCCAGCCACACTGCCCTGTTCTGCAATAATACCCTGGCACCGCGCCAGCACAGCAGCCCATTTAGGCGATGCTTCCACGCAGACCAGCACTGCATTTTCCGGAAGCAGCAGCATATCCACATCCTTGCGCACAATATGCACAACTCCGCTTGCTGCTCCTGGGCTGGCTGTATTGCCGCAATGCAAAAGCGGCGTACAGTCTTCCAATAATTTACGTGGCCCCTGCCCGCCCTGCACATCCAGAGGCCGCGTCTGCAGAAGCATCAGCTGCAAATCAGGGGTGAAGGCCCACTCAATATCCTGCGGCCCCCCATAATGCTGCTCAATACGTAAAGACGCTGCCACAAGCTCCTGTATCTGCGCCTCATCCAGGGTTGGCTGCTCACACAGTTCCGGATCAACACTTAAGCGGCACACGCCCTCATTTTCTGAACATACCAGACAGGACTCTTTTCTGGGCACCGTACTTTCTTCAATTCTGGGCGGATCAGCCTTGCTCACAACAAACTGATCACAGGTTGCTGTACCATCCACCACGCCTTTGGCCACGCCCCAGGCCGAAGTGATATGAACCCGGTCATCATAGGAATCTAATGGGTTATGCGTATAGACCACCCCACCCATGCGCGATGTCACCATGCTCAGGCAGCCAACACACATGAGCACATCCTCATCACGAATGCCGCGCACATAGCGATAGGTCATGGCATGAGCTGAATACTTGCTGGCAATGACTTCCTTGTAGGCAAGCAGCAATCCATCCCGATCCACATTCAGAAGTGAACGATGCTGACCAGCAAATGAGGCCTGGGCACTGTCCTCGCCCAATGCACTGGAACGCAGGGCCACGTGCACGGGTCGCCCTTCTCTGGCCGCCAGACAGTCATAGGCATCCAGGATGGCTGCCTCCACTTCCGGAGGCATAGGGCTTTCTAAAATAAGGGAGCGAACTTTGGCACATAGCTCCAGCAAGGCCAGAGGATGTCCTGCTTCCTGCTCCTCCTCGGTGCGCTCCTGTCCTTCTGTGACACTACCTAAAACATGACCGCCCATGGATTTACCCAGCACCAGACAATTGATCTGCTCACGCAGGTCGCCACTACGCATAAATGTTTCATACGCGTGGGCTGTAATGGCAAAACCGTCAGGAACCGGCATATGCAGGGCATTGCGCAGCTCACCCAGGTGCGACATTTTCCCGCCCACATCATCCACATCCTGGGAGGTCAGCTCACTCAGCTCCAGAATAAATTCAGGGCGATGCGGAACATGCGCCCTGTCCACCTCCTGTTGCAGCAGGCCCTGAATCTTGTGCAAAGCCTCACGCAGGGCCATGTATTTACCCGGAGCAAGTGACAGCAGATTCTCCACCATCACAAACACTTTCGTTGTAATGCCAGTGACCCGCGAGCGGATAAAATGCATACCAAAACGGCGCTGGCCACGAGCAGCCTCTTCCATCTCGGTCATCATATCCAGGCACGAGTTATTGGCAGATAACAAGCGCCGGAAAGCCTGGTAACGAATCCGGAATTCTTCATCCTGGCCTGGATCATCTTCAGGAGGCGGAGATGCAAAAAAAATTTTTCTGATACGATCTATAAGATTCATCGGCCCATTCCTGTGCTGATTGTACACAAAGCCAAGAGAGCTGCACTGTGCGCATTCTGGCTGTCAGATGTATAATTTCTAGCCGGAATCGTCCACGCCTGCAAGCTGCCCTGCAGCAATACACATTTTCTGCAGGATCAGCGTGTACATGCAGAGCAGAGCCGGGGCAGGCCTCAGGGTTTTTTCAGACAATGGCCCGAAAAAATGAAGACGGTTGGAGTACTGACAGATTATTCAGTATTTTTCAGGTAGTAAACGGAGGTTCCAGGGGTGGATTTGTCCACCAGGCTGAAGCAGCAGACCGGGCAGCGCCATCTATGATAACCTGACGGCCCTGCAGGCGCACACGGTTACTGGCTATCCATTGCAGGGCCTGGGGATAAATGCGGTGCTCCAGTTCCAGAATCCGGGCACCCAGACTGTCAGCATTATCAGTGGCAAAAGCCGGAACAGCAGCCTGAATAATAATGGGGCCATGGTCCATTTTTTCATCCACAAAATGAACCGTACACCCGGCCAGGCGCACCCCGTATTCAGCTTGCTGGGCCTGGGCATGAATGCCCGGACAGGCAGGCAATAAGGCGGGATGAATATTGACAACACGCCCGGCAAAAGGCGTGAGAAAGGCTGGGGTCAGAATGCGCATAAATCCGGCCAGGGCCACCCATTGCACCCCGGCCTCACGCAAGGTGCGGACCAGTTCCTGGTCAAAGGTTTCTCGCTCTGGAAAATCCCGGTGCGAGATACAGGCCGTGGGAATGCCCATGCTGCGCGCCCGCTCCAACCCATAGGCATCTGGTTTATTGGAGACAACCAGACAGATATCCGCGTCTAACTCTCCGGCCAGTACCCGGTCGGCAATGGCCTGAAAATTAGAGCCTGAACCTGAAAGCAGTACGCCAAGGGCAATGGTCATGCGTTATCCTGAACCAGCGCGTCCACCAGGGCTGGAATAGTATAGTCTTCAGGCATGATATCTGCCTGAAATCCGTATTGAGCCAATGTTTTCGCAGTGATCGTGCCAATACAGCACAGTTTGAGGGGCTGGCCCACAAAAGGACGCAAGGTGTCTGCAGGGACCAGGGCAAAAAAATTATCCACAGTGGAAGAGCTGGAAAAAGTCAGGTAATGCAGACGGTTCTTCTCCAATAAGTTCACAATCTCTGCCCCGCTTTCCTGAGTCAGCACTGTCTCATATACAGGCAGCACATCCACACCCCCAGCAACCTTGGCCAGTTCCTCAGGCAGTATTTCACGAGCCACCTTTGCCCTGGGAATAAGCACGCGCTTGCCCCCAATGCCGCGCTCCAACAAGCCTTCTACCACTGATTCGGCCACATACTTGGGAGGAATAAAATCTGGCCGGATACCGCGATCCAGCAATGCTTCCGCCGTGGCCGGACCAATGGCCGCCACCTGAGCCTGGCCCAGGGCGCGGGCATCCAGACCCATAAGTTCGAGCTGATACCAGAAATGCCGCACTCCGTTCACAGAAGTAAAAACAACCCAGTCATACTCAGCCAGCCGGTCAATGGCTGCGTGAACAGGCGTATAGTCTGCCAGGGGCACAATGGTAATGGTCGGAAATTCGTAGCAGGCCGCTCCAAGCTGTTCCAGGCTGTCTTTTAAACCACTGGCCTGTTCCCGCGCCCTGGTCACCACCACTCCTTTGCCATGCAGAGGCAATTTTTCAAACCAGTTCAAGGTATTGTGCAGCTGCACCACTTCGCCAACCACCAGCATGGATGGGGCTTTAATACCTTCACGCTCAGCCAGACGCGCAATATCAGCCACAGTTGAAATCCAGGACTGGTGCTTACTGGTAGTGCCCCAACGGATCAGGGCTGCTGGCATATCAGGGCGCATCCCATGTTCCATGAGCTTGGCCGTGATAAAAGCAAGATTTTTCACTCCCATGTAAAAGCACAAGGTACTGGCTGCTGTGGCCAGGGCAGGCCAGTTATGAGCTGAATCCGGCTTGGTAGGGTCTTCATGGCCTGTAATCAGGGACACAGATGACGCATATTTGCGGTGCGTCAGCGGAATACCAGCATAGGCTGCTCCAGCAACGGCCGAGGTCACTCCAGGCACAACCTCAAAGTCCAGGCCAGCAGCTAAAAGCTCTTCTGCTTCTTCAGCCCCGCGCCCGAAAATATAAGGATCTCCTCCTTTAAGCCGTGCCACGTTCTTGCCTTCCCGCACCTTGGCCACAATAAGGTCGTTGATCTGATCCTGGGGCAAGGTATGGTCTCCACCTTTTTTGCCGACATAGATAATTTCCGCGTCCGGGTGGCAGAGATCAAGAAAGCTCTTGTTGGCAAGGTAATCATAAATAATAACCTCGCACTCCTGCACAAGGCGTTGCCCCTTGACTGTAATCAGGCCCGGATCGCCTGGACCGGCACCAATAAGATATGCTTTTGCCATGTTTTTTTCCTTAGAAAAGCGCTGATGTGCCCTGTCATGACAAATTCTTTTTTATTCAGCGGTTTCTTGAGGTTAGTGTCGTAATAATCAGTCCATCAGGAAATAAAATCCTGCAACTTGGCCCTGAGTTGTTCCAGTGTGGATTTTTTTTCTGCAAAATCAGCAGCCTTGGCCTGCTCCTTGGCCACAACATCAGCCGGAGCCTTGCTCACAAAACTCTCGTTCGCAAGTTTCTTGGTCACAAAATCCAGTTCTTTGGCCAGCTTGCCAAGTTCCTTGTCCAACCGGGCCAGTTCTGCCTCAAAATCAACCACTCCTTCCAGCGGAACAAACAGTTCACAGCCTCGAACAATGGCTGAGGCACAGCCCTTGGGCGGAACAAGGTCAGAACCAACTCTCAGGGTTCCCACCCTGGCCAAAGCTGCAATTTCTGTTTCATGGCCACGCAAAAAGTCCTGCTCGGCCTGTTCAGCCTTCACAAGCACAGACAAGGCCACGCCCGGGGCAATGCCCAGTTCAGCGCGGATATTGCGCACTGCCACAATAACGCCCTGCAAAAATTCCATATCAGCCACGGCCTGGGCGTTCTCGCACGCAGGATCAGCCGAGGGATAGGAACGCTCAGACAAACACTGCACATCCAAAGCTGGAATTGAGGCCCAGATTTCCTGGGTCACAAAAGGAATAATCGGATGCGCAATAACCATGATTTCTGCCAGCACATGCTTGAGGCAGGCCCTGGCACGCGCCTTGGCCCCGGCATCCTCGCCGTACAACTCAGGCTTAATGAGTTCCAGGTACCAGTCACAGAATTCGCGCCACACAAAACCGTACAAGCCTTGTGCGACCTCGTTAAAACGATACCCCTCAAGCTGGGCTGTATGGTCTTTTTTAAGCATTTCCAGGCGGTGCAAAATCCATTGATGATGCAGGCCGGTCATGGCTTTTGGGTCAAAGGCCGGCTCTGTGCCATCCACATGCATAAGGGCAAAGCGGGCTGCATTCCAGATTTTATTGATAAAATGACGATAGCCCTCAATACGGGCCTCAGAGAGCTTGATGTCCCGGCCCATGGCCGCAAAAGAGGTCAGGGTGAAGCGCAGGGAGTCACAGCCGTATTTGTCAATCATTTCCAATGGGTCAATAACATTGCCCGTGGATTTGGACATTTTTTTACCGTGCTCGTCACGAACCAGGGCATGGATATAGACATCGTCAAACGGGACAGCATCCATAAATTTCAGTCCCATCATCATCATGCGCGCCACCCAGAAAAAGAGGATGTCAAACCCGGTGACCAGAATTGAGGTTGGATAAAAGGCCTTGAGTTCCTCTGTTTTTTCTGGCCAGCCCATAGTGGAAAAAGGCCACAGGGCCGAAGAAAACCAGGTGTCAAGCACATCCTCATCCTGGACCAGCTGTGTGCTGCCACAGGAACAGGCCGTGGGGTCCTCACGGGCCACAATGGTTGCCCCGCACTCTGCACAGGTCCAGACAGGAATACGGTGCCC
>JAAYGZ010000334.1 GCA_012727515.1 Desulfovibrionales bacterium | reverse complement strand
GTCGGAGACGGTCCGAGAGGGTTTTCATTGTTGTTCAGCCGATGCAGTTCTGTTGCGCCATATTCACGCATGAGCAGATGATCAGGCTTGCTGGGCACATAGACCTGGAAATTGCGCACATATTCAGGAATCAGGGCGTCCAGATTCATGCTCAGGCTCCAGTCTGATGAGCATAGATAACCAGATCACCTTGCCCGGCATCAGGAATAATCAGGTGGGGCACAAAACCGGTCTGGGCCAGAGCAGGAACAAAGGCCAGGTCATCAGATCGACCAGTATTGAGTTCCACCAGGAAGTTTTGCAGCCCTTCATCACGCAACATATCCACGTGGCTGGCAAGATTATCAGCCATGTCCTTGCCCGCTGATAAAGGCCGTACAATGGCCAGGGAGCGGGCATGTTCCAGTTCCACGGCCAGCACAGAAGCCTCTTGCAACCGGGCTGCGTCAGTTCCGGGTTGACGAATTTGCCGTGGCAGGCAGAGCCGATCATAGTGCTGGTGTAAAAAAGAGGCCAATGGTTCAGAGCAATAGACTATCCCGCTGCTTTCTTCTTTGAGCTGGCGATAATAGTAGATGGTGTGCAGGTCTGACCTGTCTTCATGCAGGTGCATTTCACCAAGAAAATCAAGAAATCGCTCAAATCCAGGCAATGCTCCCTGGCGTCGCACCAGACCACGATACGAAGAACGACTGATGCGCGCCACAGCCGCATCGAGCAGCATGGTCAGGCCCTGATCATCAGTATCGTGACCAAAAAGATACGGCCCATAACATTCCAGGCAGGAATCTGTGAGAGGACGCCAGAGCACGCCGCCCCGGATCCAGGAATCCTGTTCCAGGACCAGGGCACTAACATGCCCGGCAGCATACATATCAGCAACCATGCCTGGCCGGGACAAAAAGTTTGGTACAAAGGGCAGGCCCGCTGTCATGCACATGGCCGAAAAATGGTAGATATCCTCTCTAGTCGGTTCGACCAGTGTGTACGGGCCAACAAGATTATCCGGTGGCAGAGCCACGGTACTGGCTGGGGCATAGTCCCGATTTTTGGTCAGATGCAGCAGAATCTGGTCCTGGGCACCAAAATCAAGGCGCAGGCTGGACACACTGCGGGCCGCAAGCATGGGGCCAAGCATGGCCAGGGATTCTTCGCTGTCCAGATTACATCTCCAGGTCAGGTTAAGGGCACGCAGATCAGGATTGACCACATGAAAAACCAGGGTCAGGTCCAGACAATAGCCAGGATTCTGCAAAGACACCTCAAGGGGTAGCTCTGCTGTGGCCTGTTGTGCGTAAAAAGAAAACAGTTCTTCCATGGCCAAAAGCAGGCCACCAGCCTCTTGGCGGCTATAGCCAAAGCCAGCACTGCCCTTGTCCACCAGGGCCATGGCCAGGGGAAGAAACTCATGTCTAAAGGGAAAACGTGCATGTAAGGCTTGTGATATCGGATGGTTGTCCTTCATTCTTCCTCTCATACTGCTCATGACCGTGCGCAGGCCTGGCTGCGTTGCCAATCCGCTTTGACCAGTTCCACCAGACTGCGGCCCCGATCTGAATGAATCTTCATGTCTGCAAACCCTGGATCCACCAGGTGTTTTTGCAATAAAAGTCCGTCAGTACCAAACCAGATGGGCAGTAGGCCCCCCAAGGCATAGCCCTGGCCGCGCAGTTGTTCCACCACCCCTCCAGCCCAGGATTGGCCAAGATCGATAAAAAATTGGAGCAAGGCATAGTTATCGGTCACGGCCTGATCTTCTACCTCACGCAAGCGGCTGGGCAGATCAGCGCCTGGTTTTGTTATCAGGCCCCGCACCACACCGCCATCATCAAAACGCTGAATTGTAAGAGATGCTTCCCCAGAGGGGATAGACGGGTCCGCAGGCACAAGTTCCCGGTCAAGGCCTGTGCCTTCAAGGAGAAAGGCAAGGTGCGACTGGTAAGAGGCAGGCACAAACATGGTTTTACGCTGATCAACCGCTACCCGAAACGAAACTATGCACCCGACTCGGCCCAGGCCCTGCCATTCTGTTTCATAGGCTTTGGCCGGCATAAGGGCTGGTTCCACGGCTGTTTCAATGCTTTTAGCATGAAGAACCAGCTTCTGGGTGATAGTATGGTTACACACTGATTCGCCAAAAAGACCGTCAATTCCGTCTGTGCCCAGCAAGTCTATAGCAAGCTGAAAGGTACGAAAAAAAGCCATGGACGAACGGTATGTTGGCAAGGTCAGTCCAGCACCAAGCTCATAGAGCCGGGGATTGTGGGCTGAACTGCGATACAAGGCAGAATGCGACACAATATCTCCGGAATCAGTGCGGGCCACTGCACTGTGAATGGCTTTACGCTTGTGTTCTGCAATCAGGCATTCAGGGATATAATAGGTGTCCACAGGATACCCCTGGCCGTACACTGCATAAAACAGCCGGGCTATGCCAGGGGCATCGGTTGGTGAAAAATAATGGGCCTTATAGCGCTGCCCTTCAGGAATTTGGTGTGATTCGTTGGCTAACCATTGCAAGGCTTCATGTCGATTCATACTTCAACCCGCCTGATAGTTATATTGTAAGGCAAACAAAGAGAGTTACGGAAACGCAGAGTAAATCCTGCACAAAGATTCAGCATTTTCATGTCATGATCACAAGTTACGAACAAATGCCGAGCCTTGTCACTATGAAGAAACGTATATTTAACAACCACAAGGTGATTGATAATTTTTGTTTATCATTCCGGCCAACTGCGACCACGAACAAAGTGCGGCAGGAGGCAGGAGCGGAGGAATCCCGAGATCCCTTTGGCTACGCTCAGGGCAGGCTCCTCGACTTGGCTTGGAATGATGAAATGATGATGACCATACCATGAGAGTACGTTCGATTTAATCACTGCTTTCCTAACGAAATATCCCCGCCTGGGCGGGGATATTTCTGTAGTTGCATTGCACTAATTATTCGCTTGCCGGGACTGCTTTGCGCCTCTTTTCCCACAATTTCATGCCTTGCATGGTTTTGCGGCGTTCACGGGCCAGAGATTTGGCCACCAGAGATGTGCCCTTTTTATAGCCCCACTTTTCTTTGTATTCTTCCACAGTCAGTCCATGTGTAGAGATGTGACGTTTGGTCAATACCTTAAATGATTTCCCACATTCACAACACAGAACGCTTTTCTCACGAATGGCATTTTTAGGGTCAACAACAGCTTCTGGCTCTGCGGGTTCCATAACACCTTCAGACACAGAACGAATGCTGTTGGCCAGAGAGCGCAGCATTGAGGTTATTTCATCCTCATTCATAGTTCGCACTCCAGCCTGAGCCTTCACAATTTCAAGAGCTTGTTTTAAATAATCTTCCATATTGTCTCCACGTAGTACAGAGTAAAATAAAATGTTACAATTCACTTTTATATTTATACTAAAAACAACGCAAGTGTCAAACGCTTTTTCAAAAATACGTTCCGTATATTTTAATATCCGTGTTCTGCACAATATGCCCAAATCAGGTC
>JAAYGZ010000333.1 GCA_012727515.1 Desulfovibrionales bacterium | reverse complement strand
GTATTAATGCGCCGGCAGTCAAAAGCAAGGCCTAATCCAGGACCGCCCTTGCTGCTGTATTTGGGAAAAGTTTCTACTACCCCTTCTTGAAAAAAAAGATTACCAACAGGCCATCTTGTGCCCATTCACTGCTGACATACAGCAATATACTAACTTTTAAGGAGTTTTCTCATGTCATTACGAGTCGTTGTTGTTGGTGGCGTGGCTCTTGGCCCCAAAGCAGCCTGCCGTATCAAACGTGTGGCCCCGGACGCCCAAGTTACTCTGGTGGATGCCAGCAAACTCATTTCCTATGGTGGCTGCGGTATTCCCTATTATGTTTCCGGAGATGTCAGCGAGCATCAGCAATTACAGGAAACCAGCTTTCACATGGTCCGGGATGAAGAATTCTTCAAGTCCTGCAAGGATTTTACCGTACATACTGAAACCCGCGCCCTGTCCATTGATCGCAAGGCCAAAACCGTGCTTGTGCAGGCCCAGGATGGTACGCAGTCCACCCTGCCCTATGACAAACTCGTGCTTGGCACAGGCAGCACGCCACGCCAGCTGCCGATCCCGGGCCGCGAGCTGGACAATGTCTTTACTGTGGCCACCCTGGACGAGGCTATTCGCATCAAGGAACAGGTTGCTGGTGGCAAGGTAAGCTCTGCTGTTATTGTGGGCGCCGGATTTATTGGCCTGGAAATGGCCGAATCTTTTGCAGATATGTGGGGAATACAGACAACTGTGGTTGAAGTGGCAGACCAGATTATGCCAGGCTTTTTAAGCCCGGTCATGGCCACCATTGCTCATAAGCACCTCGAAGAACATGATGTCACTGTCCACACATCAGAAATGGTGCAGAGCATTGAAGGGGAAAACGGCAAGGTCACCCGTGTGCATACCACCAAGCGCACCATTGATGCGGATCTGGTTATCCTGGCCGTGGGTGTTATCCCTAACGATACCCTGGCCCGGGAAGCCGGACTGCTCTGCTCTGACCGTGGCGGCATCATTGTGTCCAAAACCATGCAGACCTCTGATCCTGATATTTATGCTGGCGGGGACTGCGTGCTCACGGAAAACATGGTCACAGGCAAACTGGGCTATTATCCCCTGGGTTCTCTGGCCAATCGCCAGGGCCGCATCATTGGCACCAATGTGGCCGGTGGCCGGGAAACCTTTGATGGCGCGCTTGGCTCTTTTATCATTAAATTGTTTGATTATGCTTTTGCTGGCACCGGACTTTCCCTGCCCGTGGCCCTGCGCGAAGGCTTTGACGCTTTCAGCACGCATGTAATCATGTCAGACCATTCGCATTTTTATCCGGACCGGGACATGGTCAGCCTGGAAATTGTTGTTGAGCATCACACAGGTCGAGTCCTGGGCTTGCAGGGTGCGTGTCAGAACGGCGATTCTGTCAAGGGCCGCGTGGATGCCCTGGCCGCAATTCTTAAATTCCGCCCCACCCTGCGCGATGTATCCAATATGGAAATGGCCTATGCTCCGCCCTTTGGCTCTGCCATGGATGTTCTGAATGCAGCGGCCAATGCGGCTGAAAACATCCTCAATGGTCGCGCAGTGCCTGTCCAGCCGCTGGAATTTGCCAAACTCTGGGAAAACCGCGTACAGGAAAACCTGCTGTGCATTGACACCCGCGAATGGGGCAATGCCGAGCCGTTTGCAACCAGGTATCCAGAATTCTGGAAAAATATACCTCAGGGCCAAATCCGCAATCGCCTGGATGAAATCCCTCGTGACAAAAAAATTGTGCTCCTGTGCAATACCGGGGGCCGGTCCTATGAATCCCAGGTCATTTTGCGTCATGCAGGCTTTATGGAGCCAGTCAACCTTCAGGGTGGCATGGGTTTTATCAAACAAATTGGTTTTGACCCCAGTCAGGACGACTAGCTGAACAGGCCGACCTTTGGGTCGGCCTTCCTGCTTTATGGAGGACGTATGCGTATTTATATTTTTCTTACTGCCCTGCTTTTTATGCCCATGTCCTTGTGGGCTGTGCCGATCAGCGTGACCCTGTTTCCTGATTCCGGACAAATTGAAGAACATACAACCATCAGCGCGGAAAATGCAGGCCAGGGCCTGTACCAGTACACGCTTGTGCTGCCTGGCCAGGCAGATCCTTCGACCCTGCGCATACAGCACCTGCCTGATGCAACAGTGGTCAATGATATGTCCTGGACATGGCGAGAGGAAAAAAATCAGGCCGCCCTGGCACCTTTGATGGCTCGCCTGCAGGAACTTGAAAAAGAGCAGGACCGCGTAAGCGCAGAAGCAGAAGGCCTGCGCGGAAGACTGGCCTTTTGGAAAGCGCAGAGTCAGCCCCAGCAGCAGTCCATCACAGCCCTGCACGAACTTGCCGCTGAAATGAGCACCAATGTGCGCGCTGACGCCCTGGCCCTGCGCGGTATTGAACGCCAATATGCAGACCTGGATGCGCAACGAGCCGCAGTGCAGGCAGAGATTGATCAGGCTGCCGGACAACTCAAGGCAGTGTGGGATGTGCGCGTATTGTTTGCAGGCCAGGCCCCCAAAGAACTGACCTACGCCTATGTACTGCACGATTGCGGCTGGTCCCCCATTTACCGTTTGGATGCCCGGCCAGAAAAGAATCAGATCGATTTTTCCTGGCAGGCCAGGGTATGGCAGCGCTCCGGCACAGACTGGACCAATGCCCGTTTATTCCTGGCCACTGTCCAGCCAGAGGCTCAGGCCATTCCAGCAGATTTGCCGCCCTGGGAAATCAGACCCCTTACCCATATGCCGCGCCAGGCCCTGGCTGCTCCGGCCATGCTGAAAGCCCAGCCAGATACTGTGGCGGAAAGTGCGCCACCTGCCCCACAAGAAATACGTCGCGCCACCTATGCGCTATGGGATCTGGGACAACAGAGCATGGCCGCAGGTCAGACACGAATCCTGGCCCTGCGCCAGGAAACATGGCCAGCCACTTTTGCACACCTGGTTCGTCCGGCCTTAAGTCCCCAGGCTTTTGTACAGGCCACAACCACCTTTGCCGAACCCCAGGAACTTCCCCCGGGCAAGGGATATTTTCTCATGCAAGGCGCCATGCTTGATCAGCGGGAGTTTTCCTTTGCAGGCACACAAGCCACAGTTTATTTTGGCACAAACCCCCTGGTCACAGCGCGTAGCGTAACCCATACCAAGCAAAGTGGTGAAAAAGGATTCTTAGCCTCCAGGCGTTCCTATGCCTGGGATTGGTCTGTGCATGTCAAAAATGACGCCAGCTACCCCATTTCCCTGCGTGTGGAAGAGCCCAGACCCTTGTCACGCGATGAACGCATCAAAATTGATATCAAGGCAAACCCATCTCCCATAGCAGATGCTGATCCCAGCCTGATGGTCTGGAACAGCACCCTGGCAACCAAGGCAGAACAACGTATCAACATCACGGTCAACTTCCAGGCCCCGGACGACCTGGCCATCAGCCCTGGCTGGCGCTGGTAGCCCG
>JAAYGZ010000332.1 GCA_012727515.1 Desulfovibrionales bacterium | reverse complement strand
TGGGCGCATCAGTGCGCGTACTGGAAAAAGATCCAGCCCGCGCCGCAGGTCTTGCGCGCAATGCCGGCTGGACAGTGCAGGCCGGGGCGCACAAGGCTGAAGATTTTGCAGGTGCCCAGCTTGTGGTTGTAAGCCCTGGAGTTCCACGGGCCAGCCTGGAACACCTTGTGCCCGCAGAAGCAAAAATCATTGCAGAACTGGAACTGGCCAGCTGGTTTGTTACTGAGCCTATGGTGGCCATTACAGGCACCAATGGCAAAACAACAACCACAACCCTGGTCCGTCAGATTTTAGAGCGTAATGGCAAGCGTGTGTTTACCGGGGGAAATATCGGAACGCCCCTGAGCGAATATGTGCTTGGTGAACACAGCGCTGAGATTGTGCTCCTGGAAGTATCGAGTTTTCAGCTGCAGAATTCACCAACATTTCATCCACAGGTTGCTGCTCTGCTTAATTTTTCCGCTAATCATCTGGATTATCATCAGAGCATGGATGAGTATCTTGATGCCAAATTGAGCATGTTTGCCCAGCTAACGCCTGATGAACTGGCAATCTTTCCTCTGTCGCTCAGGGACATGCTGGAAACACGGGTGCACACCCAAGGGCAGCGACAGTATTTTACAGGTACTGGCCGTTTTTCATGTTCTGCTCTGCCTGGTGCGCACAATCAGGAAAACATGGAGGCTGCGTACCTGATCTGCCAGTATTTTGGCCTGCATCAGGAGCAGGTTCAGCAGGGCATGGATGGTTTTGTCTCGCTGCCGCACCGTCTGGAATACGTAACAGAACATGAGGACGTGCTTTTTATTGATGATTCTAAATCCACAACCATTGACTCCATGCTGGCTGCTCTGCGTAGCCAGGAGCGGCCTGTACATTTGCTGGCAGGTGGCGTGTTCAAGGGTGGCGACCTGCAGCAGGTGTTGCCTTTGTTGCGGGAAAAGGTGCGTGGTATTTATCTTTTCGGGCAATCACGAGATCTGTTTACTTCTGCCTGGAGTGAGGCTGGCAGAGAAATCAGCTGGGATGCTACGCTGGAGGATGCGCTTTTCCGGGCAGCCAGCCACGCGCAGCCTCATGACTGTGTGCTGCTTTCTCCAGCCACAGCGAGTTTTGATTTATTCGCCAATTACAAAGAACGGGGCCTGGCTTTTCAACGGGCTGTACGCTCCTGGGTGGAAGGACAGGTATGAAACCGCAGTCCCGAGAACACGCAGCCACTGCCATGAGCCTTGATTATGTGCTGCTGGGCGCAGTTATCTGCTTTGCAGCTTTGGGCCTGATCATGGTTTTAAGCGCCAGCGGGATCATGGCGGAAAAAGTATGGGGTGATAAATACGCTCTGTTCTGGCGGCAGGTAAGCTATACTGTGGTGGGGCTTTGCGTTTTGTTTGTCACCATGCGTTCATCCATAGATTTTTTCTACCGCCATACATATTTATGGATAGTTGCTGCAGCGGTTATGCTCTTTGCTACTCTTTTTTTCGCACAGGCCGGTGGCGCAACGCGGTGGCTCAGGCTTGGCCCTTTGTCTGTCCAGCCATTGGAGGCAGCTAAAATTGCCCTGGTTTTTTACCTGGCCTATTTTTTCTCCAATAAGCAGGATAAGGTTAAAACCTTTAGCGTTGGTTTTGTGCCCCCTTTGATGATGACCGGGTTTTTGTGCTTTTTACTGCTGCTGCAACCAGATTTTGGCGGGGCCATGGTGCTGGCAGCTCTGCTTTTTTTACTGTGTCTGGTTGGTGGAACACGCATTATTTTTCTGTGGTCAGCAATTATGCTGGCTGTGTTATCTGCGGTGCTTCTGGTGGCGAACTCACCGTATCGGAGCAAGCGTTTGTTCGCTTTTTTAGACCCGTTCAAGGACGCGCAAAACACGGGCTATCAACTGGTGCAGTCCTTGTATGGTCTGGGGTCCGGGGGCTGGTTTGGCCTGGGCCTTGGCGAGGGCCGACAAAAGCTGTTTTTTCTACCTGAAGCCCATAATGATTTTATTTTGTCCGTAGTGGGTGAGGAATTGGGTTTTCTCGGCTTATCCCTGATTTTTATTCTGCTGGGCGTGGTGTTGTGGCGGACCATTCGCATCAGTGTGTATCAGGAATCCCTGCGGGACAGAGTAACTGCCTTTGGCATGGGCTCTATCATCCTCATTGGTGGCGTGCTCAATGCTGGTGTTGTGCTGGGTGCCCTGCCTCCCAAGGGCGTGCCCATGCCTTTTATCAGTTACGG
>JAAYGZ010000331.1 GCA_012727515.1 Desulfovibrionales bacterium | reverse complement strand
GCGTATGTACGGGGAAGAGTAAAAAGATCAAAAATCCTGGCGTGTTTGTAACACGCCAGGAGATGTGGGGGTTGCGGCAGCGGGATGGAGGCAGGAGAAGGTGGCGAATGTTATTGTCAATGGGTAAGACATAATCATGAGCGCCAATAATGATATTATCAAGCACACTGATAATTTTTAAGTTAAGATAGAGAAAGTTCTTGGCTTCAGAATAGGTTCCGACCACAACAGCCTGAGCCTTATGATTGACCATAATATTTTTGACTTCTCGCGAAAGTAAAAGCTCGCCTTCAGTCTGTTTAACAAAAATATCTCCACGTAATTTCAGCTCAATGACACGGTAATTCTGGGCAGACAGCCGTGCGCCGATCTGTTCAGAGATCAAACGCCCCAGGCGTGAGGATTCTGTCAGCTCGTCAATATTGACCAGGGTTGCCACCACAAGAGGCAAGGCAGGATCAAGGGAACGTTTTAATGATTTCAGCAGCTTGTCAGTAGCAGCATAGTTTGTCTTGATAAGTTCAGTTTTTGCTGCGTCTTTGTATGTCGGCTCCTTTGGTGGAGGCGCAAAACGACCAGTAGAAGCCCCACATCCACCCAGGACGATCAGAAGACTGCCTAAAAGTACAAGAATGCTGTGTCTCATTGTCCAACTACCTCCATATCCTTGACCACTGGAGCAGGGCTAACCTTGGCAAAAAGTCGGACATCCTCGCCATCAACATAATAGACATTACTTTTGCGCATCCGGTATGTTCCATCTTTAAGCACAGAGGTGTTGACGATCAATTCCGTGCGTGTGGGGCCATCCGTCAGTGCCGAGGACGTTGGACCATGATCTTCGCTCCGTCCTTTTTCCTGCAATGCCTGTGTTGAAAGAGCAGTTGAGAGAAGCGGAGAGTATTTTCTTCCCCCTGTATGGGTTACAAGCTGGCTATTAATACGCACCAAGACACGGGCATTTGGATTTTCTGTGACCGCAATGCCTCGATTGACCAGACCTGTAATCATAAAATTTGTATATGCTTCATTGAAGGGAAAGGAATCGGTCTGCACAAATTCAACAAAAACAGGCTCGCCACGTAAATCATCATTATAGTCAAGTGCTTTTTTGGTCACCGTGACCACATCTTCAGCAATAACGTCCCAATGATGCGGGGCACGTAGTTTTTTTTGTGTGCTGGTGGAAAAATTTTCTACCACAGGTACCTGATTGGCACAGCCTGCGGCCAGAAAAAATATCGCGAGCACCATATACGCTAATCTCGCCTCCATACAAAACCTCCTTGGTCAGTCTGCACAGATAGTTAAAAGTGTTTTTGATACAAGCATTGGCAGCAATTATTATGAAAGGAACGATTAAAAGTCAAAGCAATATGCCGGGATTGCCGTGCAGTAAATACGTTCTCGCTTTTTTAGGGCGCAGTATGGTTATGGTTTTCGTTAGGGCAACAGCTTGCAGCAATGATTTCCCAGGCCTGTTCTGCTGTGCTGACATAGGTAAACAGGTTCACATCCTGAGGGCTGATAGTTCCTTCCTCTACCAATGATTCAAAATTAATGACCTTTTGCCAGAAACGCCGACCAAACAGAATGACTGGCATGGGCTTGACCTTGCTGGTCTGAATCAGGGTCAGCGCTTCAAACAGTTCGTCCATGGTGCCAAATCCGCCAGGAAATGCCACCAATGCCTGGGCGCGCATGAGCAAGTGCATTTTGCGGATGGCAAAATAGTGGAATTGAAAGCAGAGTTCCGGAGTAATGTAGGGATTGGGTTCTTGTTCAAAGGGCAGCACAATGTTCATACCAATGCTTTTGGCCCCGACATCGTGTGCGCCCTGGTTGGCTGCAGCCATGATGCCGCCACCCCCGCCTGTTACAACAACATGCCTGTATTTCTCAGCATTCTCAGAAATGAGCCGGCCCAGATGCCGGGCTTCTGTATAATAACGGCTCTTGGCCACGGCATTGCGTGCTCGTACCAGCTCATTCTGCAAGAGCTGGTCATCTGGATTTTTCTTCAGCCCATCCATAACTTTTTCCAGGCGCAAGGCTGCTTCATCAGGATCTAAGGTTCTGGCGCTGCCATAAATGACAATGGTGGATTCAATCTGCTGCTCCTGAAGAATGAGTTCTGGCTTTAAGAGTTCCAGCTGCAGGCGCACAGGGCGCAATTCCTGCCGCAGCAGAAAATCTTCATCCTGAAAGGCTAGCCTGTAAGAGGGGGCAAGACATTGGGGTGAACTGGTATGGCGCTGGGCTGATTTAGCATCTTCATTTGCGGAAGGAAACATGCCAAAGCGTCGAAATACTTTTGTACTCATGCTGCGGTCCTTAGGCTGATGCCAGGGCAATACACTTGAGTTCTACCAGACCGCCCAAAGGCAGGGCCGCTACCTGCACAGCTGCTCTGGCCGGACAATGGCCCTGCATGAAATCAGCGTATAAAGAATTAAACAAAGCAAAATTGGCCAAGTCAGTGACAAAAACATCCACGCTGATAATATCGCTTATGGCGCAGTGCGCGGCTTTTAAGATGGCTCCCATATTGGCCAGGGCCTGCCTGGCCTGGGCTTCAAAATCAGGTCCGGCAAACGCGCCTGTGTGCGGAACCAGACCAAGCTGGCCGCTGACAAAAAGAAATCCATTGGCCTGGACTGCCTGGGAATATGGCCCCACTGCTGCCGGGGCCTGGTCTGTGGAGAGCATACGCATAGTTTTTTTCCTTGGGTTAGGATATGTTTATGATACTACAACACGTCATCATTGCGAGGATTGCGTGCGTGGATGACGTGGCGCTTCCCGCTGTCAGAACTGCCCGACCAATAAGGGAGTTCTTGTTCATCTTGTGCTTTGCGCACTCGCGTCTCGCATGATGACGTGTTTTGGTTTACGCAGTATTGCTCTTAGTCTTCCAGCACTTTTTCCAACCAATCCAGGGCTGCGGCCACAGTGGAAAAACCAATGGTTGCTGTTACGGCCAGCACTGCGTGGCGAATTTCTTCTGCAGTGGCTCCTGCGGATCGGGCGCGGCGTCCATGACTGCGTACAGCGCCTTCAGAACGTAGGGCCACTGATGCGGCCAACTGAATAAGCTGAATGGTTTTTTCATCTAATGGTCCTGCTTCTTTGGCTGCTTTGCCCAGGGCTTCGGCTGCGGCAATAAGTTCAGGATGACTGGACTGTAATTTCTGATAATGTTTTGGCTTTCCAGATCTCATATATACCTCCATGTGTATAGTTTATGTCCGTTGTAGTCCTCGCTTGCGTGTTGTGCGTACAAACCTTGCACATTGACGCGCCAGATGATCAATCATAGGGGCAAGCGCATGTGAAATACAAGGACTTTTCCCTGCTAATTTCCGTATTCAACCTCCTCTTTTTTTATAAAGGATACTCTGATGCAATGTCCGTGCGGGTCTGACCAGCCTTTTGCCTTCTGCTGCGCCCCGTTGCTTGATGGCCAGCCAGCCTCATGTCCGGAAGCCCTGATGCGCTCTCGCTACACAGCCTTTTGTCTCAATAATCTCACCTATCTGCAAAAAACATTGGCTCCTGAATTGCAGGACACATTTGACGCCACAGAAGTCGCTGCCTGGAATGCCCGGACGCGCTGGATTGGCCTTGAAGTGCTG
>JAAYGZ010000330.1 GCA_012727515.1 Desulfovibrionales bacterium | reverse complement strand
GTACAGGTCCGCGCTCCCTTTGGTCGCTCGCAATGATTTATTATTTACTCAACGCTTCCCTAATCATCAGTGGAGAGCCAGGCAGCCATGAGCACTGTGCCTTTGCTTTGTGTGGTCGGGGCCACGGGAACAGGCAAGACCGCAGCGGCCCTGGCTTTGGCTCAGGCCGTGGGCGGGGCCGTGGTTAATTTTGACTCGCGTCAGGTCTATGCAGGGCTGGGTATTGTAACTGCGCAACCCACGGCAGACGAGCAGGCCGTGTGCCCGCACTTCTTGTATGGCTATGTGCCTGTTGCGCAGCCTGTGCGTGCCGGAGCCTTTGCCGAGGAGATTCTGCAGGCAGCGCAAACCGTATGGTCCCAGGGCCTGGTGCCGATTTTAGTTGGTGGCACTGGCTTGTATCTGCGCAGCCTTCTTGATGGTCTGGCCCCTATTCCTGAGATTGATCCGGCTGTTCGGACTGAACTGCTGGCGCAGTGCGCAGCCCAGGGGTCGCCAACATTGTATGCGCGTTTACGTGATATTGACCCTGAGTATGCGCTGAAAATTCATCCCAATGATCCACAGCGGATTTGTCGGGCTTTGGAAGTATATGCCGCGACCGGCCACACGCTGACCTACTGGCATCAGCACACCGCCCGGCCACAGGGTTTGCAGGCCTGTAAAATCGGCATTGCCGCAGAACTGGCGGCCTTGACGCCTCGCTTGCAGACACGCATTCAGCACATGCTGGATCAGGGCGCTCTGGAAGAAGTAGAGCGAGCCTATGCTCTGTGTCCGGATCGGAGTGCTCCGGGATTTTCAGGCATTGGCTGTCCCGAGCTTTTAGCGGTTCTGCTTGATAATCTGCCACTCCCGGAAGCAGTGCTGCAGTGGCAGCGTTCCACCAGGGCCTATGCAAAGCGGCAACTGACCTGGTTTCGCAAAGATACGGATATTGCCTGGTTTGATGGGGCTGATCATTCTGGCATGGTCAGTGTGGCCCGAACCTTTTTGGCTTCTTATATGTGAAGGCGGAGTTTTTTATGCACCTACACTGGATTACAGCTTTCTTGTGCATTGTGCTGGGAGCGGCCCAGGCCAGAGCTGATCAGCGCGTGGATATTATGACCAACAGCACAGACACGGCGTATGAACAGTTTGTCAATCAGGGCCTGGAGCAGGCCATTACCCAAGAAATTGCCGCGTTACTGCCAGCTGTTTCCCCTGAACGCCTTAATGCGCTGGCCGCACATCTGCATACTGGGCGGGACGCGCTTATTTTAGGATACAGTGATGTGACGGCACTAAGTAATGCCACTGATGGGCACCTGGTGCTGGATGTGCGCACCAACACAGATGCCATATACACTTATTTGCGTGATATGGGCGTGTTGTACACTGCTTCTGGCCCCAAACCGTATGGGCTGATTCTTGACGGCGTGGAGCCTGGGCGTACCAAACGACTGGGGCCGTTGCAGGAGCTGTCAGGCCTCAGGCCCACAGGGGCAGTACGCGCTGATATGCCTGTTTTGCGCCTGGCTCAGGAACCTCCAGGGGCCTGGACCGGAGTGTTGACCCAGGGAGAGTGGTCTGTCACACGCACTGCCAAGGTCTTGGATGATGTCTGGTTTGGGCTGTGGCAGGAGTTTTTTGCACGACCTGAGGCCGCACTGACACAAACAGACGGCACAGTAATGGTGCGGGTTTCTGGTTGGGTTTCAAGTATTGGACCCATGCAGTTTGATACCTTGATGAATTCCTGGAGCGCAGAGATTGTGCGCAAGGAGCTTATCAAGGTGGATATGGATACGTTAGGTTTGGCCGCTCTGTGGTCTGTGCAGCCCAGAAATCTGGATGCATTGCGAGCACAATTACAGAACGCGGCCCAGGCCCAGGGCCTGCATGTTGAGATAGAGTAAGCTGTGCAAATAATGAATCCCGGAAGACCGGGATTCATGTACCTGGGGCGGCGCTGCGCACCATGTTGGTGTACATAAGAATAACAGCAGGTTTTTCTAATCTTTTTTCGTTGCTGTATCTTTGTCAGCCTTGGGCGTGACATCGATTTCTTCTGGTTCGCTGGTGGCTTTTCTGAAATTTTTAATGGCCCGTCCCATGCCAGAACCTATTTCCGGCAGTTTGTTTGCGCCGAAAATAATAAGGACAATGACCAGGATAATAAGCAGTTCTGTAATGCCGATACCGAACATGTGTGCCTCCTTGAAAATGATTGGTGAAGCTATACACGCACCTCTTCTGGCAGGTCAACATTTCAATAAAGAAGAAAATTATTGGTTTTCGAGAGGATAGGATGTACAACCTTGGGTATGCTCAGGTACATTACGCAGTGAAATTACGTGCTGTGATGGGGGGAGTATGACCCGTGTACTGTTTTTGCCAGGTGATGGATGCTGTTTTTTTTATGCCGGGCATTGCCTGTATGAAGAAAAAATGAATCCTGGTCTGCATGAGCAGTTTCAGTGTGCTGTGTTGGCGGCTCTGGACGCAGACTTTGATGACTTTGTGCAGCGTTGCGAGCGCTTGTCTGTACAGGTAGAGACTGCAGGCCAGATCTGGAACAAGCAGTGCGAGGATGTACTTGGCCAGCACTGGCCATGTGTCTCCTACCGTGCTGATCCTGAGGCAGATAATCCAAACCTGTGCATTTACCTTGTTTTTGACCGTTGTGCCTTACGTTTTCCACGCTGTCCTGGGCGTTGTCGCCATTTTCGCTATGGCCAGCCCGTGGCTGAGAATATTTTTTAGGGAGTTTTCATGACCGCGCAAATTTTTTCATTTCCCTGGCTCCATCCTTTGATGCTGGCCTGTCCTGAAGATGTGTCCTGGCTTGATCCCGGAGTGGATATGCAGGGTCAGTTTCCGCGCTATCGACCACAGGATCTGCCTTTTTCCAGCGCAGAAGTGCGCAGACTGCTGCATGAATATCAGCAGTTTGGCGACCGTTTTGCCAAACCGGCAGATATGCGTACCTATCAGGCTGTGGGGCTGGAAAATTTTTACTCTGACACAAGCATGGATATTCTGTCCCAGTTGCGCAGCGGGTCGGCTCATGAGCAGACAGACCCACAGGAACAGCGCAAGCAGGCCCAACTGGTCCTGGCCATGGCGCTTCTGCGCGAAGAACATTTTATCGCCATGCGTGAGCAAAATGAACGTTTTGTCCAGGCCCGTGCAGGTTTTGCAGATGTGCTGGGCCTGGATGAGGTTGAGACTTTTGTGGATCAGGGCGTGACAGATGAGCACATTGTGCCTCGCGCCCATATTGACCTGCCCTGGAAGCGTAGCGTTCCCTCGTTGTTGCTGCTTTTGCCTGCCCAGGCAGAACTTTTTGTTGCAGACCCGGACATTGTTCGTGAATTACGCGCTTGTGGAGTGGAGTTTTCTCCTGTTGGCTCAGGCCGTGCTCGCGGACTGCTGGACGTGGCGCACATCAGCCAGCTATGTGATGTTGTCGTGGAACGTGATGCGCCACTTCCTGTGTCTGTTTTTGTGGATGAGGCATCCTGATTGAGTAACCTGTAATGAGAGAGTAAAGACTATGAGTACCGAACAGCTCGGCAAACGCATTAAGCGATTTCGAGAATTAAACGAATTGAGTCTGGACCAGCTTGCAGAACGCACAGGCCTGGACAAGGCTTTTTTGCAGTCCCTTGAAGATGATTCTGTGTATCCATCCTTAGGCCCGTTGCAGAAAGTAGCCAGGGGGCTTGGCGTGCGGCTGGGTACGTTTCTTGATGATGAACACGGCCAGGATCCGCTTGTTGTGCGCCTTGATGAGCGTGAAGAAGGGCTGCACATGCTCAATGGCAAGGACTGCCCGGTGAGCATGAAGTTTTATTCCCTGGGTCGGGGCAAGAAAGACCGCCACATGGAGCCATTTTTTGTGGAACTCATGCCAGAGTGTGGAGAGCGGAAATTGTCCAGCCACGAAGGCGAGGAATTTATCGTGGTCTATGGGGGCGCGATTGAAGTTGTGTACGGGGCTGATGTCATAACCCTGACCAAGGGAGATTCCATTTATTTAAATTCCATTGTTCCGCATCATGTGGGCTGCGCTGGCTCTGAACCGGCCTCAATTTACGCAGTCGTGTATTTGCCGGAATAGTCGCTGAAAGACCACAAGGGGGAGTCATGGAAAGACCTGTGTTACGCGAAATCACCCTGGGGCAGATGCTTGATGAAATCATCATGCAGTATCCGGACAACGAAGCAGTGGTCTATGTGGATCGCAATTATCGTCAGACATACCGTGAATTTGGTGAGTTGGTGGATAATCTGGCCAAGGGCCTGATGGCCCTTGGGGTGCAGAAAGGGGAAAAGGTGGCCATATGGGCGACCAATGTGCCGTATTGGGTAGCCTTTCAGTTTGCCACAGCCAAAATCGGGGCTGTGCTGCTGACAGTAAACACATTTTATAAAACCGCTGAACTGGAATACCTGCTCAAGCAGTCTGAGGCTGAAAATATCCTGCTTATCGATTCATTTCGCGATACAGATTATGTGGGCACTGTGTATGAACTGGTTCCAGAGCTGAAAACCCAGGAACGCGGGTATTTGCGTTCGGAAAAATTTCCAGACCTGAAGCGGGTCTTTTTCATGGGCCAGGAAAAACATCGCGGCATGTATGCTCTCCCGGAGTTGCTGGCGTTAAGTCGGATGACCACAGAGGAAGAATACCGCCAGCGTCAGGCCAGCCTTGATCCGCATGATGTGGTCAATATGCAATATACATCTGGAACCACGGGCTTTCCCAAAGGGGTTATGCTGACCCACTATAATATTGGTAATAACGGGTTCTGGATCGGAGAGCACCAGCGTTTCAGCTATAAAGACCGGGTTTGCCTGCCTGTGCCGCTTTTTCACTGCTTTGGCTGTGTGCTGGGAGTTCTGGCTGCCATCAGTCATGGCTCAACCCTGGTTATTCTTGAAGGTTTTAATCCTCTCCTTATTCTTGCTTCAGTGGATGAAGAGCGCTGCACTGCGCTGTACGGTGTGCCCACCATGTTTATTGCTGTGCTGGAGCACCGCTCTTTTGATCGCTACAATCTTTCCACCTTGCGCACAGGCATCATGGCAGGATCACCATGCCCTGTCTCAGTCATGGAAAAGGTGATTGATAAAATGAATATGCGCGAAATCACCATTTGCTATGGCCTGACAGAAACATCGCCTGTTATGACCCAAACCCGCGTCAATGACAGCATTGCGCAGCGTACCCAGACCGTGGGCCGGGCCATGCCAGCCATTGAAGTATGTATCATGGACCCGGAAACCTATGAGCCAGTGCCCGCCGGAGTGCAGGGTGAGGTGTGCTGCCGGGGCTATAATGTCATGAAAGGCTATTACAATAATCCTGATGCCACGGCTCAGGCCCTTGATCCGGACGGCTGGCTCCATTCCGGAGATCTGGGTACCATGGATGAAGATGGCTATGTGACCATTACCGGGCGGCTCAAAGATATGATTATTCGCGGTGGGGAAAATGTGTATCCGCGAGAAATTGAAGAATTTCTCTACCGCATGGAAGGGATTAAAGATGTTCAGGTGGCTGGGGTGCCGAGCCGAAAATACGGAGAAGAAGTCGGCGCGTTTATTATTCTGAAAGAAGGTTTTGACCTGGCCGCTGAAGATATTAAGGATTATTGCCGAGGGCAGATTTCCAGGTATAAAATTCCAAAATATATTACATTCCTGGATCAGTTTCCCATGACTGCCAGTGGCAAAATCCAGAAATACAAATTGCGTGAACTGGCTGCCGAGATGTTTCCTGAGGCCATGAAATAGTTATGCTGAATACACCGATGCCGATTGAGGCACACGCATTGCGGGCAATTCAGGGCGTGGTTTTTGACTGCGACGGAGTGCTGTTTAATACGCGGGACCTCAATACGCATTATTATAATTTTATCCTGACAGAGCTGGGTCTGGCGCCCATGACTGCTGAGCAGAAAGAATACTCGTTTATGCACACAGTGGACGCGGCCCTGGCTGCGCTTATTCCACCAGAATTAATGCCTCGTGCCCAGGCAGTGCAGGCGCAGATGGTTTATGCTGATTTTTTGGACCAGATGCGTCCTGAGCCTGGCATTTATGAACTTCTTGCTACGCTCAAGGACTGTGGATTATATGTGGCCGTCAATACAAACCGTAAGACATCCATGGAAATGGTGTTAGAGCGTTTTGCCATGCAGGGCATTTTTGACCCGGTTATCACTGCTGCCAAGGTGGAGCGGCCCAAACCAGATCCCCAGGGCTTGCAGATGATTCTGGCTGCCTGGAATCTTGCTCAGGACCAGGTGGTTTTCATTGGTGATTCTGACGTGGATCAGCAAACCACAACCCGGGCTGGCGTGCCTTTCTGGGCCTATCAGAACCCAGATTTGACCGCGCAACTCCATGTGGACAGTTTTGATGATCTGCGGCAGTGGTTTTCTGTAGCGCATGGCCCTGTGAGTGCGTTGCGTGATTTTTGATACAAGGAGATAGAATGCCCGTATTTTCGAGTTTGATTTCAGCCCTGTACTTTGTCGCGGACAGTGTACTCTCGCTGTATTTTTGGATAGTTATCGCTTCAGTGGTTTTGTCCTGGGTCAATCCGGACCCGTATAATCCCATTGTGCGCGCCATACGCAATCTGACTGAGCCGGTATTTTACCGTGTGCGCAAGTGGCTGCCGTTTACCTATGTCAGCGGCCTTGATTTTTCACCTTTTCTGATTGTGCTGGCCATCAAGTTTGCGCAGGTTTTTCTTGGGCAACTGGTGCGGCAGTTGTTGTATTCTTAGTGGCGCGTCCGTCTTTTGTCCGCCAGGCCAGGGATGGTTCCTGGCTTGTCTCTGTTTGGGTGCAACCAGGGGCAAGGAAGACAGAATTGGTTGGCTTGCATGGGGAATGGGTGAAGATCAAACTGCGCGCCCCGGCAGTGGATAACAAAGCCAACCAGGCTCTGACTGAAAATATTGCTACGTTGCTGGGTATTCGTCCTGGCCGCGTGGCAGTGGAGTCCGGGCACACTTCTAGACAAAAGACGCTGCGCATTCAGGTGCAGGAAGAACCCGATTGGAGTATATTTACTCCTTCGGATAACAGATAACACATAACGGTAAGGAGACGTCCTATGGAACAGCATGACCTCGAACTAGTGGCGACACTTATGGGGCGCGACGAGGAACTCAAGGCTCTGTGGGAACAGCATGTAGAATTTGAAAAAATTCTGGAACGTTACGCAGGCAAAATCGCGTTGACTCCAACAGAAGAAATGGAAGTGAAAGAGTTCAAAAAGAAGAAGCTGGCCGGAAGAACTAAAATCCAGGAGCTTCTTGAAAAATATAAACGACAGGAGGGATAGACTGTCATGTTGCTCACCGGTGCCCAGATTTTGATGGAATGTCTGAAGCGTGAAGGCGTTGACCTGATTTTTGGTTTTCCAGGCGGGGCGGTCATTGATATTTACGATGAACTCCCCAAGCATCCGATTCGGCACATTCTCGTGCGTCATGAACAGGCCGCAGTACACGCTGCAGATGGATACGCAAGGGCTTCGGGCAAGGTGGGCGTCTGCTTGGTTACTTCCGGTCCCGGTGCGACCAACACCGTGACCGGAATTGCTACAGCCTACATGGATTCTATTCCGTTAGTAATATTTACCGGCCAGGTGCCAACACACCTGATTGGCAACGATGCTTTTCAGGAAGCCGATATTGTGGGCATTACCAGGCCCTGCACCAAGCATAATTATCTGGTCAAAAATGTGGCTGATCTGGCAGGGATTATCAAACAGGCTTTTTATCTGGCCCGGACAGGACGGCCCGGGCCTGTGCTTGTGGATCTGCCCAAAAATGTCATTAACGCCACGGCAGAATTTACCTACCCCAAAGCGTGCGCCATGCGCGGGTATAATCCGAACTTCAGCCCGAATCGCAAGCAGTTGCGCAAGGCTGCGGAGCTCATTGCCCAGAGTTCGCGCCCGGTTATTTATGCCGGAGGCGGAGTTATTTCCTCCAATAGTGCGCCAGAACTCACTATCCTGGCAGAAAAATATCAGATTCCGGTCACCACCACGCTTATGGGGCTGGGTGCTTTTCCGGGAGATCATCCATTGTGGCTGGGAATGCTTGGTATGCATGGCACATACACCGCAAATATGGCGATCAATAACACAGATCTGCTTATTGCAGTGGGTGCCCGCTTTGATGACCGGGTTACCGGGCGCGTGGATGCTTTTGCCTCCAGGGCCAAGATTATCCACTTAGATATTGACCCGACCTCAATCAGTAAAAATGTGGCTGTTGACGTGCCCATTGTGGCTGATTGCAAGCAGGGCCTGCAAGGGTGTCTTGAGGAGCTGGAGAAATTTACCGAGCCGGATTGGGCCAGCAAGCATGGAGAATGGGTCAGAACCCTGTCAGAGATGCGCGCATCCCATCCCCTGTGTTACACGCAGGATGGCTCTACCATTAAGCCGCAATGGGTGGTGGAAAAAATTTATGAACTTTCCGGGGGCGATGCAATCATCAGCACAGAAGTAGGGCAAAACCAGATGTGGGCAGCCCAGTTTTACACCTACCACAGCCCGCGTACACTCCTGACCTCCGGCGGGC
>JAAYGZ010000329.1 GCA_012727515.1 Desulfovibrionales bacterium | reverse complement strand
TTCCATCATTGCACGTTTATGGCCTATGGGTAGAGCGTAGCGATGCGGCAATCTTGCTGATACGTCAAAGATTCTGGATGAGCGCAGCGCTTCCCGCTTTGATTCCTTGCGGCCTCAATGACTTGTTGTGATTTAATTAGGGAAATGCTGAATACATCCTGTACAAAGATTCAATGTTTTTATGTCACAGTCACGGTCCTCGCACTGAACCGTGCGTTCATGCCAAGCAAACGCAAGTAAAAATCCCATTTTATGTGTTGCAGACATCAGTCAGCGTTGGTCTTGCGCAGTGCGCACAGGACGTTCCAGGTCAGGAACAGGGTGGGTGTGAGCTGGTCTGGAAAGGATGTAACCAGGGCCTGCATTTCGTCATGGTCTGCGGCTAAAAAAGAGAGATCGCGCAGCAATTCCTGGGCTAACCATGCCGGAACATGACCACAAAACAGCTCAACAAAGGCATTGCCTGTGTCTGCGCTGGCAGGAAGACTGGTGACATGACGCAGACAGATGTGCTCATGCTGTACGCCCGCAGGCATCAAGGCCCAGGCCATATCTTCTGCCCCACAGTGTAATGGAATGTCGGCGCTGCCCATACAGTCCCAGCGGCCTGGGTACAGGGCTGCATGTGCAGGACGTTTGTGTAAAATTATGCGCTCAGCCTGGTCTGTCAGCACAAGAATCACCTGGCGATGCAACAGCCCCTGGCGCAGCACATTTTCATAATCCAGGATTGCCAGGGGGGTATTCTGATTATCCACCACAACGCGAGGGCCTCTGGATTGCGTGAGACTCATAAAAATCCTTACGGGATATAGATGCCACATGATGTACGGGTCTTAGGCCCTTCAGATGCCCCGGCTCTGCACGCATTGGAGCAGAGCGTAACATCAGCTGCCTGGAGCGTGGAGCGCCTGGCGCATCTGCTTGGCGAAGCACGATTTCTGGGCGTGGGCGTGTTTTCAGGAACAGACTTGCATGGATCAGTAACGGCGTACACCATTGGCGGGGAAGCTGAGATTGTCAATGTGGCAGTGCATCCCGGGTGGCGCAGGCAAGGGTTGGGCCAGGTTCTGATGCGTTATGTGCAGGATATTGTTGTGAACACAGGCTTGGAGCGCATTGTGCTTGAGGTGCGGAGCAGTAATGCGCCCGCGCGAGGATTATACACCAAACTTGGGTTTATGCAGGTAGGGTTGCGGCCACACTATTATGCTGATCCTCGCGAAGACGCGCTTATTCTGGCCTGGACTGTGCCAGTTGTATCAGCATCCTGCTGTGCTGGATCAAGCAGATTGATCAATAACCACCACTAACCACGAGGAAACAGTAATGATAGTAATGGAAACATCCATGGGGACTCTGAAAATTGAACTTTTTCCAGAGCAGGCTCCTGTAACCTGCGCTAATTTTCTGAGCTATGTGGCTGATGGCTTTTATGATGGAACAATTTTTCACCGTGTTATTCCCCAGTTTGTGCTGCAAGGCGGCGGGCTGACAGAAACCATGCAGGAAAAAAAGACCAGGGAGCCGATCAAGAATGAAGCTGATAACGGGCTGAAAAATACACGGGGCTCTTTGTCCATGGCGCGTACCCAGGCCGTGGACAGCGCAACATCACAGTTTTTTATCAATCTGCGTGATAATGTGTACCTGGATCATGGTGCACGGGACTTTGGCTATGCCGTTTTTGCCCGTGTTACAGAAGGGCTGGAGGTGATGGACGCCATTGCTGACGTTGCCACGGGCACGTTTGGATTTTACCAGGATGTACCGTTAGAACCCGTAGTTATTGTGCGCATGTACGAGGAAGAGTAAAAAGGGCAAAAATCCTGGCGTGTTACAAACACGCCAGG
>JAAYGZ010000328.1 GCA_012727515.1 Desulfovibrionales bacterium | reverse complement strand
TTACTGTATTTGCTCACAACACGCTGTGCCGGAACACTACGTGGTTACAGGAAGGCTGCGGGCCATAGCCAGCCTGAACCTGCCTTCCTGGGCAGCCCTGGCCAGCCATCCCTCAGAATAAGGAAGATATGTGATTGAATTTCAAAAGGTTCACAAGACCTATATAGTGCAAGAGCGAAAAATTGAAGCCCTGCACAGCACTGATTTGCATGTACGACGTGGCGAAGTCTTTGGCCTGATCGGCCATTCTGGTGCGGGAAAAAGCACCTTACTGCGCCTGATCAACAGGCTGGAAGAACCCAGTGGTGGACGCATCCTGGTCAATGGCATTGAAGTCACGGCCCTGGATGCAGCGGGCTTGCGCAATTTTCGTCGCAAAGTGGGCATGATTTTTCAGCATTTCAACCTGCTTGCCTCCAAAACAGTGGCGGAAAACATTGCCATGCCCATGAAACTGGCTGGCGATCAAAGTAGCGCGGCCATCATGCGCAGGGTTGAAGAACTCGTGCACAGGGTCGGACTGTCAGACCAGACCACCAAGTATCCATCCCAGCTCTCCGGAGGGCAGAAACAGCGTGTTGGCATTGCCCGCGCCCTGGCCACAGGCCCGGATATTTTATTGTGTGATGAGGCCACCAGCGCTCTGGATCCGCAAACCACTGGCCAGGTGCTGCAACTCCTGGCTGAGATCAACCGCGAACTGGGCCTGACCATTGTCCTTATTACTCATGAAATGGACGTGATTCGCCGCGTGTGTGACCGGGTGGGCGTCATTGATGGCGGCGTGATTGTTGAAATGGGTGATGTTACGGATGTTTTTTTACACCCACAGCATCCGACCACACGCAGATTTGTGCAGGAAAGCGATGCAGATAGCCAGGGAAATGAAGAAGACTGGCAGCATGTGCGCGGCAGCATTGTGCGCTTGACCTTTTTGGGTGAGAGCACCTACGCCCCTGTGCTTGGCAGTGTGGCGCGTGAAACCGGCGTGGACTACAGTATTCTGGCCGGGCGTATCGGACGGATCAAAGATCAGCCCTGTGGCCAGCTGACAGTGGCCTTAAATGGCTCAGATGAACAGATAGCCAATGTCTGCACACACGTACAAGCCGCTGGTGTAACTCTGGAGGTCATCCGTTCATGACAGCGCTGATAAGCAATATTGACTGGTACGAAATCTGGCTGGCCACGCTGGATACCTTTTTGATGCTGGGCGGCTCGCTGCTGTTTACCGTACTTTTGGGCTTGCCCCTTGGGGTGTTACTGTTCCTGCTTGGCCCACGTCAGCTTTTTGCCCATCGCGGAGCCTATGCAGTGCTGTCCCTGGTGGTTAATGTGTTGCGCTCCTTGCCGTTTATCATCCTGCTTATTGTGATGATTCCCTTTACAGTCCTGCTTACTGGCACGTCTTTAGGTGTGGCCGGCGCCATTCCGCCGCTGGTGGTGGGAGCAACACCATTTTTTGCCCGGCTGGTGGAAACAGCCTTACGCGAAGTGGATCGAGGTATTATTGAAGCAACCCAGGCCATGGGGGCCAGTACCAGGCAAATCATCTGGAATGCACTGCTGCCTGAAGCACGGCCCGGTATTATCGCAGCCATTACTGTCACAGCCATTACCCTGGTATCCTACACGGCCATGGCTGGTGTGGTTGGTGCCGGCGGGCTGGGTGATCTGGCTATTCGTTTTGGATATCAGCGCTTTCAGACAGATGTAATGGTGGTCACTGTGGTGCTTTTGCTGATTTTGGTACAAATCTTACAAATGGTGGGCGATTGCCTGGTGGTGCATTTTTCCCGTAAATAACCCAGGGCCATAATGTAGTGGCCCTGCAAACCCTTTTAAGGAGTTCTTCATGAAAAAAATGTTGTTTTTGACGCTGATACTGTCCCTTTTTTCCCTGTCTGTTCATGCAGAAAAATTGCAGGTGGCAGCCACTCCAGTGCCCCATGCAGAAATCCTGGAATTTGTGAAACCCAAATTGGCCGAACAGGGCATTACTCTGGAGATCAAGGTCTTCACTGACTATGTGCAGCCCAACACCCAGGTGGCCGAAGGACGTCTGGACGCCAATTTTTTCCAGCATCAGCCCTATCTGGATGAATTTAATCTGAGCAAGGGAACCACCCTGGTCAGCGTTGCAGGCATTCATGTGGAGCCATTTGGTGCTTACTCCAGCAAAATCAAATCCTTGGACGACCTCAAACAGGGCAGCCAGATAGCCATTCCCAATGACGCGACCAACGGTGGCCGTGCTCTGCTGCTGTTGCAGAAAACTGGTGTGCTGACCTTAAAAGAAGAAGCTGGCATTACTGCCACCCTGCGCGACATTGCTGAAAACCCAAAAGAACTGCGTGTCCGCGAGCTGGAAGCAGCCACGCTGCCACGGGTGCTGGACCAGGTTGACGTGGCGCTGATCAACACCAACTACGCCCTGGAAGCAGGCTTAAATCCAATGCAGGATGCTCTGGCTATTGAAGGTGCCGATTCCCCGTATGTGAATATCCTGGTCACTCGTGAAGATAACAAGCAGGCTGAAGCAGTACAAAAACTGGTTGATGTCTTAAAGACTGATGAAGTGCGTACTTTTATCAATGAAAAATACAAAGGCGCAGTAGTCCCGGTCTTCTAGGAAAATGTCTGAGGACAAATTCCTGCCAGGGAAAGACGTACAAAGTTGATCCAACATAATCTATCATAGGGAAGTGCTGATGAAATACTCGCACTTAAACCGGGCTTACCCCGCTAGAGTGCATGACGATTTCATCAGTACTTCCCTGTTCGGCATTTTTGATGCTGAACCTCACCTCTCAACATCCTGACCACTGTACAAGCTCCTCGTTCATACCTTCTTCAACCAAAGTCTGTTCCGTTGAGGCTTGAATAAACGGAAATGGTCAGCGACATTGGTCAGTCA
>JAAYGZ010000327.1 GCA_012727515.1 Desulfovibrionales bacterium | reverse complement strand
GGGCCGTGCTCCAGGGCAAGGAAGTGGTTTTTTACAAGGCAGGGCGTACCCCGGAAGGCAAGTCAGCAACCAGCGGACATACTGCGTCTTTGGCCGGAGACTATATGGTCTGCGAGTGCTGTGTGCGCCAGGCCGGGGCCATAGTGGCTCAGAATTTTACTCAGTTTCAGGATTTGTTTCTGCTGGCTGAAACGCTGCACGCCAAGAAAATCCGTGGTAATCGCTTAGCAGCGGTGAGCGGGGCCGGGTTTGAGGCCGTGGGCATGGCGGATTCTCTGCAAAGCGATGATTACAGCATGGAACTGGCCCCGTTTACAGACAAAAGCATGGAAGCCATTGCCCATGTTGTGCGCGACAAGGGCCTGGACAAACTGGTGACTGTAACCAATCCCCTTGATATCAATCCCGGCGCTGATGACGAAACCCATGCCCGCATTGCCGGTATTTTGGTCCACGACCCAAGTGTGGATGCTGTCCTGCTTGGCCTGGACCCGCTTTCACCAGTTATGCACACCCTGGATGCGACAGATGTGTCAGGCTTTGACCTGCGGGCAGCAAACAGTATTGCCCAGCTTTTGCCAGAGGTGGCCAGGCAGACAGATACGCCTCTTGTGGGCGTTATTGATGGCGGGCGGTTGTATGATCCGTTGCGCGATATTCTCATGGCCAGGGGCGTGCCTGTTTTTCCTGTTTGCGACCGGGCCGTGGCCGCACTGGCCCAGTATATTCAGGCCAGGCTGTATGCAGATCTGCTGCGTGGCGGAGTTGGCGGGAGCTGCTGAATACGCCGGGACCAAGACAATGCAGCGCGGCAACAGGTTGCTTTGCCCATGGAAAAACTTTACGAGAGGTTTTCTTATTGTGGCATACTATCTCAATATGAAATCAAGGAGCGTGACATGGCGGATGAGCACAAACGACAGGAAACAGAACTGCTCCAGTTGGTAACGTTTAGTATTGGGGATGAGGAATTTGGCGTTGAAATACTCAAAGTCCAGGAAATCATCCGTATGCTGGAGATCACCAAGGTGCCCAAGGCCCCGGCTTTTGTGGAGGGGGTTATTAACCTGCGCGGCAAGGTCATTCCTATTCTGGATCTGCGCAAACGTTTTGGTTTGTCAGCACGTAATCATGATAAAAACACACGGATCATTGTCATTGAGATCAATTCCATGATCGTGGGCTTTATTGTGGATTCTGTGTCCGAAGTCCTGCGTTTGCCAGCCAGTACTGTTGAGCCGCCGCCACCAGTGGTGGCCGGGCTGGACTCTGACTACATCAGCGGAGTGGGCAAGCTCGAAGACCGGCTTTTGATCATGCTTGATCTCAATCGCCTGTTAAGTAACGAAGAGCGTGAAAAACTAGGTCGCGTCTAGGGGTATGCTTCTTTTTGATCTGTGCGTAGCCGCCTTGTCTGCAGGGCGGCTTTTCCGTGTCCGGCTTTGCGCCATATTTTTATCCTGCCAGGCTTTTTTGTGTTAATTCCTCCAGATATTCGCGGTCTGCTTTTTGGCCCAGAACCATCCGTGCGGATTTTTAAGAGCGGGCCAGCATCCCAGATGTACGTGGCCCAGGCCCTGCTGGACCAGGGACGTGATGTGGTGGTGATTGTGCCGCCCACAGTTGATATCCATGTCTATGCATCGCTGGCCCGCCTGTTTGCAGCCGAAGATCCTGGTCTGCCTTTCTGGAAACAGCGCTGGATAGTTTTTCCTTCTTTTCCCCTTGAACAGGCCCGGCGCAGTCCGTGGCCAGAGCGGTGGAAGGCCCTGTACTCCCTGGCCCACAGTCAAGGGCCACGGGGTATTTTGCTGCCCCTTGATGCTGTGATTCATAAATGGCCGGCCCAGAGCGTGCTGGAGCGTGAACACCTGCAGGTGCACACAGCTGATGAGCTGGGTCAGGAAGATCTGCTCGAAACCCTGGTCAACTGGGGCTATCGCCGGGTCTCTATGGTCACGGCTGTGGGTGAGGTGGCTTTGCGCGGGGACATCATGGATGTTTTTTGTCCAGGCTATGAGTACCCGCTGCGCGTGGAATTTTTTGGCGATACCATTGAGCAGATCAAGCTTTTTGAGCCGTTGTCCCAGCGATCCAAGGCAGATATGGCCACTGCGCATATTCTGCCCGTGGTCGGCTGTATCGGGGGCACAACGTATGGCAAGGCAGCGCGTGAACTTCTGGATGGCTGGGTCCGGCTGGGAGAACTCTCGCGGCCTGCGCGGGCTGATCTGGAAAAAATGCTCCTGGATGCTCGCCCTGATCTGCTGCCCAGCATGTATTACCCGGATTGCGTGGGGCTGGAGCAGTGGCTGCCCAAACAGGCCGTTTATATTATGGCTGAAGCGCAGGATGTGCGCCCCAAACTCGATGAGGTGGATTGGGCGTGGCAGACCTATTTCCGGGATGAAACCCGCCAGTGGCCCAGGCATGGATTGGTGCTCACGCCAGGAGATGCGCGAAAACTGTGGGAAGATCGCCGTCAGATTTTGTGTGAAAGTCTGGTCATGGGCGTGCGCGAAGCAGGGGTGGAGCTGGTTGAGGAGCGTGTTTCCTGTTTTGAAGATCTGTTTTGGGATCCGGAAGAACGCAAACGTCCGTGGCGGGCCCTGATGCAGAGCATGCACGACTGGAAGCGGACCTATGCGCAGACCATTCTCTGTTTTCATACAGAGCACTCGCGCACGAAATTTTTACACCTGGCGGCTCAGGATGGCCAGCATGTGCAGACAGCGTATGAAGCCTCGGCCAAGGGTGTTTTTGCCCTGGTTGGCAGCATGGCCCAGGGTATGCGCCTGGTGTGGACGCATGTGCAGATTCTGCCTGAATCAGTGCTCCAGCCAGGGGTTCCCAAGGCCCAGCGCGCAGCAGCAAAAGCGTTCAAGGGTCTGGACAGTTTTGATGAACTGGAAACAGATGATTTACTGGTGCACCGGGACTATGGCCTGTGCCGTTTCGGGGGGTTGCACCGGGTCAGATTCGGCGATGTGGCCAATGATTACCTGCTCCTGCAGTATGACGGAGACGACAAGCTCTATGTGCCTGTGGATCGCCTGAACCAGGTTCAGCGCTATAAAGGCCCTGATGGAGCAAATCCTGCCCTGGACCGTCTGGGCGGAGCCGCCTGGACCAAGGCCAGGGAGCGGGTCCGACAGTCTGTTGCCAAGATCGCCCATGATCTGGTTGAGATGTATGCGTACCGTAAAATTGCCAAAGGTTTTACCTATGCGCCAATCTCTGAGTTGTACTGGGAATTTGAGGCCAGCTTTGGGTTTGAAGAAACCAAGGATCAGGAACGGGCCATTGCGGATGTGCTGGCAGACATGGAGCGCCCTGAACCTATGGATCGCCTGGTGTGCGGGGATGTGGGCTTTGGCAAGACCGAAGTGGCCCTGCGCGCTGCGTTTCGGGCTGTGCTGGATGGCAAGCAAGTGGCCCTGCTGTGTCCGACCACGGTGCTGGCAGAACAACATTACCAGACTTTTCGGCAGCGCATGGAGCCGTTTTCCATATCCGTGGGCCTGCTCAGTCGCTTTGTGCCTGCCTCGGCTCAGAAACGAGTGACCCAGGCCGTGCGTAATGGCCAGGTTGATATTCTTATCGGCACCCATCGTATGCTGTCCAAGGATGTGGAGTTTGCTCGCCTGGCCCTGTTGATCCTGGACGAGGAACAGCGTTTTGGCGTTAAACACAAGGAGCGGATTAAAAAAATGCGCTCAACCATTGACGTGCTGACCCTGACTGCCACACCCATTCCGCGCACTTTGCAGTTATCATTATCCGGAATCCGGGCCTTAAGTGTCATTGAAACCCCGCCCAAGGACAGAAAGCCAGTGCAGACATCGCTTATGGAACGCGATGCAGATCAACTAAAAACCATTATTGACCGGGAACTTTCCCGGGGAGGCCAGGTTTTTTGGGTCTATAACCGGGTTCAGGGCCTGGAACGAGTGGTTGAATATGTGCGCGGTCTGGCCCCCCAGGCGCGCATTGGCATGGGCCATGGGCAGATGAAAGCCCAGGAACTGGAAGAGACCATGCATCGCTTCTGGCATGGAGAGCTGGATATTTTAGTCTGCACGGCCATTATTGAATCCGGGCTGGATTTTCCCCGCGCCAATACCCTGATTGTGGATCAGGCCCAGCTTTTTGGCCTGGGCCAGCTCTATCAACTGCGTGGCCGGGTGGGGCGGTCTGCAGAACAGGCCTATGCGTATTTTATTATCCCTGATGTGGAGCGGTTGCAGGAAACAGCGCGTAAGCGCATGAAAATCATTCTGGATATGGATTATCTGGGCGCTGGTTTTAAGGTTGCCATGGAGGATTTGCGTCTGCGCGGGGCTGGCAATATTCTGGGCGAAGCTCAGTCCGGAACCATTGGCAAGGTGGGCCTGGATTTGTTTTTGGATATGCTGGAAGAGGAAGTACACCGCTTGCAGGGTGGCAAAGTGGAAACCGAGATTGAACCGGAGATCAATCTTGGTTTTCAGGCGCTCATTCCAGAAGAATACATTGCTGATGGCAAGCAGCGTTTGCAGTATTACAAAGAATTGTCCTCGTGCCGGGATGAGGCAGGCATTGCTGACCTGGTTGATGACATGCGCGATCGATTTGGCCTGCTACCGGAAATGGTCAGAATTTTTGTGGCCGTGCTGCTGATTAAAATTGATGCCCGTCGTCTGGGCGCTGTGCGGGTGGATCTGTTTGCAGACCGGCTTGTGCTGCACTGGGATGAAACCAGGCATCATCTTGATTTGACAGCACTCATGGCCTGGGTCACTGAGCAGGCAGAGCAGGTCCGGCTCCTGCCTCCGGCCAAGGTTGAAGTGCGTCTTACGCACCAGGCATCTGGCACACAAAATATGGAGGCATTTAAAACCATGCTTGCTGGATTACGACAACGAATTATTGTGGCGCCAGATGGCCCACAGGGCCAGGATCAGGCCTTAAGATAGGGCTGGACTCGCTGCGCGCTCAGGGATAGGAGCAAATCCTTGCAGCACAGGGGTGCTGATAACCTGAGGACAGTATGCTTTACAGTAAAACACACTAACCGTGTACGGCGTGTTGAGTATGAACAAAAAAATATATGTGTGGGCCATGTTGGGGGTGTTGTTGTGTTTTTCTCCACTCAGCGCCCAGGTCGTTGATCGTATTGTTGCAGTGGTCAATGGAGAGATCATTACCCTGCACGAACTGGAACAGCAGCTCAGGCGTTCAGTAGATCCTCAGCATGAGCAGGCAGCACTGGCTGATCCTCTGGCTCGTAGCCAGCTGCTGGATATAATGATTCATGATATTTTACTGCGTCAGGAGGCTGAACGGCTCAAAATCGAGGTTACTGATACTGAAGTTGAAAATGAAATGCGCCAATTCAAGGTCAGCCGACGCCTCAGCGAGGAAGAGTTTGCGCACAGTTTAAAGCTGCAGAATATGACTGTGGAGCAGTTTAAGACCCGCACCCGGCAAGATATCATGAAGCACCGTATAATCAGCTACATGGTCAGGCGCAAAGTTGTGGTCACAGATGAAGAAATTTCCGCATATTATGCCCAGCATCCGGACCAGTTCCGTTCTGACAGAACGGTTTCGTTACAGATGCTGGTTACAGCAGACCAGCAGTCTGCCACAGATCTGCAGGCCGCCATTGCCTCCGGGAGCACCACGTTCAGTGACGCAGTCAGTTCCAGTTCAACCGGACCACGGCAGGATTCTGGTATTATCGGCGAGGTACGCTGGGGCGAGCTGGCTCCAGACTGGCAGGAGGCCTTGGAAGGCATTGCTGTGGGCGAGATGACCAAACCTTTTTCTGTGCAAGGACAATGGGTTGTGCTGAAAGTTTTAGAGCAGCGCCAGGGCTCTGAACAGGACCTGTCCGAAGTACAGGATCGTGTGCGTGAGGTGATTACGCGTCCCAAACTTGAGGCGCGTTTTCAGGAATATATGACAGACCTGCGTAGCAAGGCC
>JAAYGZ010000326.1 GCA_012727515.1 Desulfovibrionales bacterium | reverse complement strand
GCCATAGCCTGGTGCCGGAACCTCCGGCCAGAATAACAGGAATAATCATCAAAATCTCCGTATAGGACTTGTGCTCATACGCGACACGCTACCGGCAGACACTCTGGCTGACTTTACCTGACCCAGGGACGTACTGACAACACCGTGCAGTGGGCAGCAGGGCGTGATAATTATAATGTACTACAACATCACGGATTATGAAGTGTTTCCCGCTTTGATCCCTTGTGGCAGCCATGACGTGTTGTGTTTGAATCAGTATTTTTTTTACTGTCTTCCTGCAGGTATAGTGCGTACTGCGTAGCCCCGGCTATGTCTCGGTTGATGGAGGTGTTTCTGGTGCTTTGGGAGGCGTTTTCAGCGGCTTGGGCGGGGTCTTGCGCTGCACGCGCTCCTGGAGTTTTTTTGCTGCCAGGCGTGTTTCACCAGGTCCAGCCAGAAAAAGCATTTCGCCCTTGGGAGAAAACCAGTGCCAGCCTTCTGGTTTGCTCAGTAAAATTGCGCCTCTTTTTTCCAGATATTCCAGATCTCTGGCCTCTTCCAAGGCACTGTCCAGCTGTACGGACAACAAATCAGCCTGCAGCACAATAGAGGCGGTACGAAACAGTTCAAACGCACCATGCGAAATATCCATTAACAGGCCCTGGTCCGGTGTTTTTTTGCTGGCCAGGGCTTTTTCCAACTCTGCCAGGTCTTTTTTGAGATCCTTGAGTTCTGCCACGGCCATGTCCCGGGCCATATCGCTTTGTTCTTTGAGGGTTTTTACCAATTGTACCTGCAAAGCCTTGCTCATAGCGACCTCATGGGGTTGATGTTACAAAATTTGCCCTAAAAATTCTTGTGTGCGCGGATGGGTCGGGGCGGTAAAAAAATGATGTGGCGGCCCTTGTTCAAGGATTTCACCCTTGTCCATAAAGAAAATTCTGTCTGCCACTTCCCGCGCAAAGCCCATTTCATGAGTCACCACCACCATGGTCATGCCTTCGCGGGCCAGGGTTTTCATAACATCCAGCACTTCGCCGACCATTTCCGGGTCCAGCGCAGATGTAGGCTCATCAAAAAGCATAATTTTCGGGTTCATGGCCAAGGAGCGGGCAATGGCTACTCGTTGCTGCTGGCCGCCAGAAAGCTGATCTGGCTTGGCTGCAAATTTGTCCGCAATGCCAACTTTTTCCAGCAACTGCATGGCCCTTGCTTCTGCCTCAGCCTTGGGGCGCTTGCGCACGGTCATTTGGGCCATGGTTACATTATCAAGCACGGTTTTGTGCGGAAAAAGATTGAAAGACTGGAAAACCATGCCGACTTCAGCCCGTACTGCATTGATCTCACAGCGCGGATCCAAAATATCCACGCCATTTATGATAATATGTCCGGCGTCTGCATATTCCAGGCGATTTAAGCAGCGCAAAAACGTGGATTTTCCTGAACCAGATGGACCAATAACCACAACCACTTCCCCCGGCGCCACAGTGCAGGATACCTGGCTCAAAGCGCGTAATGGTTCAGGAGTGTAGAAAAATTTATCAATCTGCTGCACGTCAATAATGGGTGGTGTTTGCATAGCTTGCCTCAGATGGCCTTGCGCTCAAGATACTGAACGAACATGGACAGGGTAAACGTCAGAATAAGATAGAGCAGGGCGCAGACAAGCCAGATTTCAAAGGGCTGCAGCGATGCTGTAACAACTTCGCGGGTGGCTTTGGTCAGTTCCCGGATGGAAATAACGCCCAGCAGCGATGAGTCTTTGACCAGACTGATGAACTGGCCTGCCAGGGGCGGCAAAATACG
>JAAYGZ010000325.1 GCA_012727515.1 Desulfovibrionales bacterium | reverse complement strand
GTCATAACAAGCCTGCCGCCAGGAACCAGGGCCTGCCAGGCCAGGCGCAGTATTTCGGCAGATGCGCCACCGCCTAAAAAAATATGGGTGGGGTTTTCCGGCTGGGTGCACAGAAAATCATGTATATCAGCCAGGACCGGGCGCACTATCCAGGCCCCAAAGCGGGCCAGATTTGCGCGGATATGCTCCATGCGCCGGGGCACACGCTCCACAGCCACAATTTCTCCGCTGCGGATCAGGGCGGCGGCTTCCAGGCTCATGGCCCCGCTGCCAGCGCCTAAGTCCCAGAGCCTGGCATCTGGGGTCAGACCCAGGCAGGACAAGGCCAGGGCGCGTACAGGCTGCTTGGTCACCAGGCCCTGGTCATGGGCGCAGTAAGTCATGTCCAACCCCAGGGTCAGGGCCTGGGCTGGGGGCATGGTCTGCTCCAGTACCACCAGGGTCAGGGGATGCCATTTTTTACTCCAGACCTGCGCTAACTCATCCGGGCCAAATGAAGATACCTGCTCCTGAGGCTGGCACAGGGCTTCCAGCACATGCATGGTCCAGCCGCGCACGCCGCGCTCAACCAGAGCACGGGCCAGAAACGCCGGGTCATGGTGCGGGTCCGTACACACCGCAAGCTGGTGGTGATGAGTCAGGGCTGCAAAAAGAGGAGCCAGATTCTCACGGCCATGCAGGCTGACCAGGGCCCAGTCTGCCCAGGGCAGGCCAAGGCGTGCGGCAGCCATTTGCAGGGCAGAAATTTGTGGGTGAAAGCGTAGTTCATGGCGGGCAAAAAAACGCAGTAATGTGGCGCCAATGCCCCAGACCAGGGGATCGCCGTCTGCCACCACGCAGATTTTGTGGGAACCAGCCAGGGCACGCAGCCGGGCAGCAAATTCATCGGCAGTGCTAAAAGCCAGGCGGCGCTTGGGGGCAATGGCCAGGGCGTCAAGCAAACGAGTTCCGCCAGCCACAATATCTGCCTGATCCAGCAGAGTGCGGGCTTCGCGCGAAAGCTGGTCCAGGCTCAGGCCCAGGCCAAGTACATCAATGGGGGCAATACTCTTCATGGATGCGCTGTTGTGCAGGTCAGAAGACGTCCGGAAAAATCAAAAAGTGCGTAGTCAACACGCAGGGGAGAGCGGGCAAAACTCTGGGCCCAGAACCTGGCCCTGGTGGTCAGCAGCTCAAGCAAGGCCGGAGTGCGCGGGTGCGCGGCAATTTCGGTCAGCACCTGCATGGCTGTGTTGGCCCTGGCTATGCTGCGACTTTCTTCCTTGTTAAAGCCGCAGTCACGGCACCAGGCTGACAGTTGCTCTAAATCCAGCTGCGCTGCGTGGGCATGGGTGTAGCGATGGCCCTGGGCCTGCTTAATGAGCTTGCCGAAAAAAACAGCCCACAGCACCTGGGAAAATCCGCGTTTACCTGCCTCGCGCATGGCAAAAAAGAAAAAATCCGCCACCTGCACGCAGGCTTCAATGCCCAGGTCAGTAAACTCCTGCACGGCAAAGCGCTCACTGCGACCTCCTGTGGTCAGGCAGGGTCTGGCAATGCCCTGGGCCTGCATGACATCCAGGCTCTGGGCAATGGTGGCCTGATAGGCTGCGTGACTAAAGGGCTTGACCGTGCCCCTGGTGCCTAAAATGGAAATACCGCCCACAATGCCCAGGCGCGGATTAAATGTCCGCTGGGCCAGTTGCTGGCCATTATCCACGCTGATCTGCACCTGCATGGCACAGGAAACCTGGGCCTGTTCCAGAGCTTGCCCCAGGGCCTCGGCCACGGCCTTACGGATCTGCGCCTGGGGCACAGGATTGATGGCTGGTTGGCCCACAGGAACAGGCAGGCCAGGTTTGGTCACCATGCCCACCCCTGGGCCAGCAGAGAGCAGCACAGGCGTTTCCTGACCTGTCAGGGCAGAACATCCTGACTCAGGGCGCTCCCAACACACCCTGGCGCGGATAATGGCCTGATGGGTCACATCCGGGTCATCGCCCGCGTCTTTGCGCACAGCAGCTTCAATGCCCTGGCCTGTATCTCTGCTCTCCAGAACCGGGATGCACAGACGGTCTCCGCGTGGCAGGGGCACATCCACATGGTCCTGGGCCTGGCCCAGAATCAGATGCAGGGTTGCGGCCTTGGCAGCGGCTGCGGCAGCAGTGCCTGTTGTAAACCCGTGACGCAGACTCATGGAGCGCAGGCAGTGACAAAATTTGTGGCCAGGTCCGGATTAGAGCCAAAATGCAGATGAATATACGAACCCAGGCAATTGCCTTTGCGCCATCCCCCGCTGGCAGTGGTGCGGCCACTGCGATCACTAACCTGATAGACCTGGCTGGCCGCAGCGTCCTCACCCTGAATCCGCGAGTAATGAAATTCATGGCCCCTGGCTTTTGTGCCAGTCTGTCCCAGCATAGACGGGGCACTCCATACAACGTCCCGGTAGCCCAGGGCCTGTTGCCTGGATTCCATACTACAGGTCAGGTCAAAGGCGCCAACCATGGGATATTCCTGGCCAGAGCTGGTGGTCAGGCTGCGCATGAGGTACATAAAGCCCCCGCATTCCGCATACACTGGTTTGCCACTTTCGCACAGGGCGCGGATTTTAGAGCGCATGGTTTCATTGCCCGCCAGTTCCTCTGCATACAGTTCAGGATATCCGCCGCCCAGGTACAGGCCCTGGATGGCTGGAGGAAGGTTTGTGTCTTCCAGGGGTGAAAAAGGGATAAGTTCTGCCCCGGCCTGGCGCAGGCGGCGCAGGTTTTCTTCATAATAAAAACAAAAAGCACGGTCCCTGGCATAGGCAATGCGAATTTCCGGAATGCGCACGCCCCGGTCACTGATGGTGGGGTAGGTATATTCTGGCAGGGCCGCGTACAGGGCGTCCAGATCGATGCTTTCTTCCACCCAGTCTGCCAGGGCCGTAAGACGCTCTTCGCGGCGGTCCAGGTCTTCTGCCGTGACCAGGCCCAGGTGCCGGGCTGGAAGTTGCAGATTTGCCAGGCGCGGCAAGCTGCCACGGACCTGAATACCCTGGCCATGCAGGGCCTGGGTCAGTAAAATGCCGTGACTTGTGCTGCCGGTCATATTGAAAAAAACCGCTTCCATGCGCAGATCAGGGTCAAAACGGGCATAGCCCTGAACCAGGGCCGCTGCAGAACGGGCCATGCCTCGCGCATTGACCACAAGGGTCACGGGCAGGTCCAGGATTTTGGCTAACTGAGCGGTGGAACCTTCTTCGCTTTGTGCGCCAATGCCATCAAAAAGCCCCATGGCTCCTTCAATAACAGAGAGGTCACAGCCTTCGTGGTAGCGCTGAAAAATGCGCGTGACTTCCTGTTGGTCCAGCATCCAGCCATCCAGGTTATGGCTGGGCATGTTTGTGGCCAGGCGATGCAGGCCAGGATCAATATAATCCGGGCCAGACTTAAAGCCCTGAACCAACAAACCTCTGCGGGTAAAGGCTTTCATCAGGCCCAGGGTAATGGCGGTTTTACCGCATCCGCTGGAAACACCGGCAACAAGAAGGGCTTTAGGCATGGGAGTTTTCCTCTGGATTGGGGTGAAGCGCTGTGAGCAAAAGCAGGGACAGGTACGTGGGATTTTCCGGGGCATGGTCCAGATCGTGCGTAATCATCTGGTCTGCCAGGCCCAGGCGCGAGGCAAACACACAGTGCTTGTGCACAGGGCTGGCATGAAGGGCAGCGCGAAGGGCGGAAAAATTGGTATAGGCCTTAAGAACCACGGCGTTATCAGCATAGCCCAGATGCGTGCGCAGATTATCTGCTTCGCGGATTCCTGGCAGAATAAGCAGGTTTTGTGCGCCTTCGGCCAGCACAGTCTGGGTGGCGCTGGCAGCGGCCTGAAATGAGGTGATACCAGGAATCACGGTTATGGGCTGGTCTGGGTCCATCTGGCGCACCGTGCGCAGCACATAGGCAAAAGTGGAATACAAGAGCGGATCGCCCAGGGTTAAAAACGCAGTGTTTTTGCCCGCATACAGGTGATCCAGCACCAGGCGGGCATTGTCCTGCCAGGCCTGACGCAGCACATGGGGGTCTCGGCTCATGGGAAAACCCAGGCGAAGAACAGGTGTGTCTGGCCGCAGATGGGGCCGGGCAATTTCCAAGGCCAGGGAGTCTTCGTTTTTGGTCGAAGCTGCTGCCAGCACCAGGTCCACCTCATGCAGCACACGCACGGCCTTGACCGTGATCAGGTCCGGATCTCCGGGGCCAACGCCAATGCCGTATAAATGTCCGTTCATGGCCGGGCCTCCTGTGTTGCGGCCCAGTTCTGAATCAGGCCTGCCAGCTGATACACTGCGTCCAGGCTGCGCGGTCCTGGGCGGGAAAAAAGCAGCTCATCCACTTCAAAAATCTGCTTGGTGCGTGTGCAGCGCAAGGTGGCATAGTGAGGGCGCACGGCTGGCGGAACAGGGTTTTTGTTCATGGGGCCGCGTTGCACAAGGTAGATGTCCGGGTCAAGTCGCAAGACCTCTTCGTCGCTCAGGTGAACCAGGTTGCCCGGTGCTGTGACAGCGTTGTATCCTCCGGCCAGAGCAATGATTTCTGTGAGCATGGAGTCGTGTCCGGCAGCCACAAGCTGGGGTGAGCGGACTTCAAAAAACACAGCAGAAGCGTGTGCTGGCCGAGTGCTGGCCAAGGCGTCCAGGGCCGTGTTGATGCTGTCCACTTTTGTCTGGGCCTGGGCCGTGGTGTTGGTGAGCACGCCAATGCGCTGCATGGCAGAACACAGTTGGGCAAAGTTTGCCATTTCAAAAACAGCCACGGGTATGCCGTTTGTTTCCAGAGTGCGCACCGGGTCCAGGGCCTGGGCGCGGCTGGCGCGTTGCAGGACAAGATCAGGCTGAAGCCCGAGGATGAGTTCTGGATTGGGGCGCATGTGCGTACCAATAACCGGCAGCGCTGTTATGGATTCCGGTAGTTCATCGG
>JAAYGZ010000324.1 GCA_012727515.1 Desulfovibrionales bacterium | reverse complement strand
TGTTGAGTGATATCTGAGTAGTATTCTTATACAATCAGACTTCGGCCACCAAGCCGACCCTTGGGGCAATAGAGGTAATGGCAGAAATAGCCAGTGTCAGAAAATCATCCAAGTTCAAGCCTAGTTTTTCGCACTCTTTAATAGTTTCGCGACATACAGATGCGGCAAAGGCCTTGTCTTTCATTTTTTTCTTCAGACTCCTGGCTTCCATGCCCTGCATCCGGGTGGGCCGCACTAAAGCTGCGGTATGAATTAAGCCAGTTACAGTTTCGCCGCAGCGCAATGCATAATCAAGAATGGTTTGAGGTTGGTTACCATTATGCTCATTATGTCGGGCAATGGCATCAAGAGCCTCTTCGGGCAAGGTGCCGCGCAAGCGCTCAACACTGAGCAGGCCATGCTGGTTGGGTAGATCTTGCGTTTCTGGGTAATCCAAATCATGAAGTAAACCAGCAAGCCCCCAAAGTTCTGCATCGCAATTCAGGCGTTCTGCCAAGGCGCGCAGAACAGCTTCTGTTTCAAGCGCATGAATAACCAAATGTGTTGGCGCAGATTTTTGCAATAATTCAAGAGCCTGTGTTCGTGATAGCATATTTCCTCCCTCCTGATCAGTGCTTTGGGTCGGATATTTTCTTTCACTGGTCAAGCTTCTTTCTTGTATCCATAGTTTCACAGGCGATTGTTCTTTTTTGATATACGTAGTTGTTATACCCCTTGCGTCTGGAATAACAGGTATTACACACATGCAGTTGTAGATGCTGATTCTACAGATCAACCGCCTGCCACCTGTAACTCAAGAAAAGGAGTTTACGTATGATGAAACGAGATAATGTTGTGACCTTTATGGGCAATCCGCTGACCTTAATTGGACCTGAACTGGCCGTGGGCGCGGCTGCTCCGGATTTTTCCGTGGTAAATACTGATTTAGGACCAGTAACCTTGGCTGATTGCCAGGGAAAAGTGACGATTCTTGCTGCGGTGCCTTCGTTGGATACCCCTGTTTGTGATATGGAAACAAGACGTTTTAATCAGGAAGCCCTGGCCCTGGGAGACGCAGTGCGCGTGCTCACAATAAGCATGGATTTGCCATTTGCCCAGAAACGCTGGTGTGGCAATGCTGGTATTGCCCATGTGCAGACAGTGTCTGATTATCAGACAGCTTCTTTTGGCCAGGCCTATGGGGTGCTCATTGATGGGCTGCGGCTTCTGGCACGGGCTGTGTTTGTGGTGGATAGCCAGGGCGAGCTGGCCCATGTGCAGATTGTTCCGGAATTAACACATGAGCCTGATTATGCTGCTGTGTTGGAAGCTGTACAAAAAGCCCTATAATCAGTGCAGTATATCTATAGTATCATAACATAAGAAGAGGTGACAAATGCTTAGTTCAAAAATGGAGAAGGCACTCAACGATCAGGTCAATGCAGAGCTGTTTTCAGCCTATTTATATTTGGCCATGGTTGCCTATTTTGAGGATCAAAACCTGTCTGGTTTTGCGCAGTGGATGACTGCCCAAAGCCAGGAAGAGAACTTTCACGCCATGAAGTTTTTTTCCTATATTCATGAGCGTGGTGGGCGAGTAACTTTGGAATCTATTGAAAAACCCCAATTTACATGGGCCAGTCCTCTGGCAGCCCTGGAAGCAGCTCTGGCTCATGAACAATATATTTCCAAGCGTATTAATGATCTGGTTGATCTGGCTATTGATGAAAAAGATCATGCCACCAATAGTTTTTTGCGTTGGTTTGTTGATGAGCAGGTTGAAGAAGAAGATCATGTAGGGGGTATAGTGCAGAAGCTGCATATGATTGGTACAGAAGGTGGCGGGCTTTTTATGATGGACCGCGATCTGGGAACACGGGTTTTTACCCCGCCTGTTAATGCCTAAGTACTTTTTACTGCCTTAAAGTTATATTTATTACACTATACAAACCTAGTTCAGGCACTGTTCCGGACTAGGTTTGTCTTTGTTAGCCTGTCAGTTTTGCAGTGCATATTTTTTATTCAATAATATCAATACAGTCGTCAGGACAATATGCAGCGGCTTTGTGTGCTGTTTCTTCGAGACATGGGCTGGTGATAACCACCGCAACTCCGGACTGGGCATCAAAGGCAAAAATTTCCGGAGCCATTTCCACACAGGCCTGGCAGCCTGAGCAGCAAGGCTGATTGATAGCAACTTCAACCATATTCATACTACAGTCTCCAGGTATTTGCTGAGCCGCTGCATGCCGCGTTCGATATTTTCTACGGAATTGGCATAGGAGAAGCGGATAAATCCTTCACCGCCAGGGCCGAAATCCACGCCAGGGGCTACGCCCACCCCGGCCCTTTCCAGCAGATCAAAGGTAAATTGCATGGAATCAGCAGTAAAGCGGCGGGCATTGGCAAAAACATAAAATGCACCAGTGGGTTCCACCTGGATGCCAAAGCCCAGCTCACGCAGCCTGTTGATCATCAGGATGCGGCGCTGATTATAGATGGCTCGCATACGCTGTACATCTGCTTCTGCCTGGGTCAGGGCCGCAACTCCGGCCCACTGGGCAATGGAGCTGGTGCACAGGAAAAAATTCTGCTGCATGGTTTGCAAGCGCTGCATATATGCTTTGGGCGCAATAACATAGCCAAGACGCCAGCCAGTCATGGCATAGAGCTTGGAGAATCCATTGAAAATAAAACAGTTTTCAGTAAATTCCAGTGCTGTGTGCTCCTGGCCCGCATAGACCAGACCATGATAGATTTCATCAGAAAGAAGGGGCACACCCAAGTCTGCCAGGGCACACAGCACCTCTTTTGATATAAGCGTGCCCGTGGGATTGGCCGGAGAGTTCACCAGAATGCCGCGTACATCTTCTCCCATGCGCTCGCGCAGGATTTCAGGGCGAAATTGAAATCCATCGTGTTCGCGTACAGGCACAAAGTCAGGAATTGCGCCAGCAAAACGGATAAAATTCGGATAACAGGCATAACTGGGATCAGCCAGCAGAACGCGATCTCCGGGTTGAAAAAGCAGAGAAAAAACCAGGAGCATGGATGGTGAGGTGCCAGAAGTGACCAGCACCTGATCTGGATGCACATTCACACCGTACATGTCATGATAGCGCTGACAAATGGCCTCACGCAGTTCAATGATGCCCAGGGAATGGGTGTAGTGACAGCGGCCATCACGAATGGCTTTACACGCCGCTTCTTTAATGCAGTCTGGCGTATCAAAATCTGGCTCGCCAATTTGCAGATGAACAATGTCCTGGCCAGCCTGTTCCAGAGTGCAGGCCCTTTCCAGAACATCCATGACCTTAAAGGAACGTAAGTCCTGACAACAAGGATTGATGCGGCATTGGTTCATATCCTACTCCTTCATCATGGTGCGTAAGCGGCACACTCCACATTCTCCGGTTGAGGTTGGGTAGCCACAGTGAACGCATGGATCAACAGCCTGATCCGTTGTTTCTGCAGACGCAAAACCCTGGCGACCTCGTTGTAAGAACGCGTCGTAAAAATGAATTTTTCGCCCAGGCTGAATATCTTCCAGATCTGCCAACAGCCGTTTGTACACAGGAAAACTGGCCTTGGCGCTATAGGGGCAGGGCGCATGTCCATAATCAATGCCAGCTATAAAACAAAGGTTGGCGGTTTCAAATTCAGTCATACGAAACAAGGGTTTGATCTTTTTGGCAAAGCCTTTTTCCGCTGGCATGACCGGCCCCTGGTCGCTCAGATAGGCTGTGTCCCAGCGCATGACATTGGCCATGAGTCGTGATGTTTCATCATCCAGGTTATGTCCGGTCGCAACAACAGAGTAGCCGTTATTCAGGGTGAATGTATTAAAAAAATAGCGTTTGGTCTGCCCGCAGACCGAACAGATGGGGCGTTTGACCCGTTTTTTGACCTCGCACATGGCCAGGCCCTGGCTCTGTAAGTCAAGAATATGCAAAGGAATAGCCTGAGTTGTACAGAAACGCTCAGCATAGCCTCTGGCAATAGGCGAAGACTCTGGAATGCCTACATCAATATGCAGGCCACTGACATCATAGCCCAGCTCTTTCAGCATCCAGGCCAGGGCCAAGGAATCTTTACCACCGGAAATGGCCACCAGAACCCGGTCCTCGGGCGTAAGCATGGCGTGTTCTTTAATGGCCCGCTCCACTAAGCGCCGGGCAAAAACAAGATAACACGGAGCACAAAACGCAGCGTGGTGGCTAGGCAGAGCAACAACAGCCTGGTCAGAGCAGCGAGTACATTTCATGATTTATCCTCGTGACCCGACATCGCGCACAATGATATGGTCGTCAGGGCGCAGGTTAAGATCCGGGGTTAACAGCTGGCCAGCACGAATAACCAAAGCCCGGCCCGGTTTACGGCCCAGGGCGTGTAAAAGCTGGGTTACGGTTTTGGCGCGTTCTACACATACATCTTTATTTTCCGGCTCAAGACGGACACTGATCATACAAAATGCTCCTGTATTGTACAAAACAGCACAGCCCGCATAAGGCGGGCTGCACTGGCGGGATGTACCCGCGACCCAAGAGGAGTGAAACTATTGTTCAGGAACCTTACAGCACCATCGTGCCGGCACCTTTATTCCAAACGAAAACGGCGTACAATGTCTCCAAGTTGAGTGGAGAGCTGAGACAAGTTTTCTGCGCCGGCATTTACGTCTTTACTGGCTGCGGTCATATCGGCAGTAGTGGAATGTACTTCTGCAATATCATGGGCAATGGTCTGAGACACAGTGGCGCTTTCTGCGACCAGCATATTGACATTTTGTACGCCAAGGGTGGCTTCTGCGATATTCTGGACAATTTCCCTGGTTGCCGTGGCCTGCTCGTCAATGGAGGTGGCAATGGTGCCGATAATTTCACCTACTTCTTCAATGACCGAGACAATATCTTCAACCACATGCTGGGCAGAGTCCGTAGAGGTCTGGATCGCGGCAATGCGCTGGCGGATATGATCAGCCGAGTCTGTGGTCTGGCGAGCCAGTTCCTTTATTTCATTAGCAACAACGGCAAATCCCTTGCCAGCCTCACCAGCGCGGGCTGCTTCAATGGTCGCGTTTAAGGCCAGTAAATTAGTTTGCGAGGAAATGGCCGTGATTGTCTCGGTAACTTTGCCGATTTCCTGCGCCGCAATCACCAGTTGCTGCATAAGTTCACTCATGCCTCGCGTCTGGATGGTGGCGTTGGAACTGGTTGAGCGAGCTTTGACAGAAAATCCAGCAATATCGCTGATCGTGGCGCTCATTTCTTCAGCAGCAGAGGCCACGGTTGTCAGATTGGTGGAAGCCTCTTCCATGCTGGCAGCAACAGAGGATGTGTTGGCGCTCATTTCTTCGGCTGCTGCTGAAACAGTGGAGGAACGCTGAGCCGTATCAGACGCTCCTGTTGATACCTGGGCAGAAATAGCAGCCATCTGCGTTGATGCCTGAGCCAGAGAACTGGCATTATTTTGAACGTCAAGCATCATTTTCTGTAAGTTTTCAACAAAGATGTTAAAATATTTTGCGAGCATACCTAATTCATCTTTTCCAGATACCAGGCGCACGGTCAAATCACCTTCACCTTCGGCAATGTCTTTTAAGGATGTAACAACCTGGTTGATGCGCTTAACAATATTAAGAGCAAAGAAAATTGTCATGGCCATGGCAACAACGGCAAGTATACCCATAAGGCTGAGGCTGAGTACCAGGGTCCGGGTAAGCTTGGCCTGTTCTGTTTCCAGACGGTTGGCCAGGGTGTCGCTTTCGTCTTCCATGATCAGGGCGATATCATTTATTTTCTGGGTCATAAGCTGATAAAATGTTGCGCCGGGAATATCGTATCCACCGCTTTGCGCCCTAACCAACAGTGTGCGGAAAATGTCTTCAATTTCCGTCCATACAGCATTTTCCGGGAGTTGATGCAGTTTATCCACAGAGCTTTGCTTTAAGACCAGGGCTGGTGAGGTCAAACCTACATCAACGCCACTTTTAAGCTTGGTCACCAAGCCAAATTGCTCGTTGGAAAGAGGCGCATTTAAGCTCAGCAAGCTGGCGCCGTTGGCGCGGAGCTGGCCGGCACTTTCTTTGGCCACTTCCAGGAGCATCAGGGAACTCAGAACCTTGCCCAGGCTGCGTGCAGTAGGGCCATTGGGGATAAGGCTTTCCACTGCAATTAAATCGTCAATAAATTTTGTATATTCAGCTATCTGCTGCTCGCGTAATTCTGGCTGGCGTTGGGGGTAGGGCGTACGCATACGCTCAAGCTGTGTTGCGATGTGCGCATGATTTTGCTTGATAGTGTCCGGCAAGACACTTCCATGTAG